>JANNWK010000650.1:0-4602 GCA_031408355.1 Myxococcales bacterium | reverse complement strand
GAATACGTTCTTGCAGGGATCGCAGTCCTTGCGCTCCGTAAGCCCGATGAAGGCAGGACCACCGGAAATGTAGAGGTCGGTGTCCAGGTAGATGCTCTGGAACAGCGCTAGCTTGCCGCGGAAGGGCGTCAAGGTGAGCTGTGGAGCAACCACCCAATCAATCCCACCGAGTTGATCCTTCAGATCCGAACCTAGGTTCACCTCGGTCAAGCGCTTGCTGAGGCGTGCCGCACCGCAACCCGTGAGTGCCGGATTCGCCACGCAGGCGTCGTACTGATCGGTGCGAGCTGCGTTCACTTCCTGGATGTTGTCGGTGAGCGCCGTTGGTAGCCGGATGGCGCTGCCGAGGGCACCCCAGGCGCCGATCGCCAACCAATCGGTGAAGTTGTACTGAAGCCGTCCGCCCAGGAGAATGGTGCGTTGGTATTCGTCCAGCAGGGTGAAACTGACCGCCGGCGCGATCTCGAAGCGGCTTTGCCGGTAGAGCCGAAGCTTGCGGACAGCAGGGGAGCCCGCGAGCGGCCCCGTTAGGTAGAGTTCCTGCGCCTGCGAACTCTCGCTAAACGCGAGGAGCGCAAGCCCGGCGGTAAGGGCGGTGAGCAGGCGCTGCGTGATTCGGTGATTTCTAGTCATCTTTCGTCGCCCTTCGCCCATCACTTCGGGAGCCGGTAGTCGAACGAGAACGGTACGAACACCGAGAGGCCCAGCTGGAGCTCCACGTTCTGGGTAAACGAGTTGTCACCCAACCAAGTGCTCTTGTCGGTCCGTCGCAGTTCGTCGGTGCTCAGGTTCTCAAGTGTCTCGTTGAAGCCATAGTCCTTGACGGCGGCGTTGATCGCAAACCAACGGTTGAGGAACAAACGCAGACCCAGGCCAACGTCGAAGGCCAGCTTGGGCTTGTATTCGAAGTTCCGGTTGTCTGGATCGATGACGGCGATCGGTCGCGTGCTGAGGGCTCCGACCCCGCCTAACACGTAGGCGTCGTACTCAAAGATGAAGTCACCAAAGCCTGCGAACTTGCCGTACGCGAAGACGTAGCTAAATTCGAGGGACGCGCCCCAGTCGTATTCATTCAACGGCACGGCGACGCGCGCGGCCCGCCGAACCTGACCGTTGAAGTCGCTGTCCTCGTTGAATGGGCTGTAGTATCGAAAGTTTGCACCAATCGCCAGTACGTTGGTGATGTAGTAGTTGATCCCGATCCCGGGACCCTGGTGCTGCACGAACTGGTCGTTCAGTGAGCGCACGTTCCACCAAGGCGAAAACTCAAAGCGGCGCGCGCGCATCACGTACACCTGCTGCACGGCGTAGATGCTTTCCTTGATGGCGCGACGTGCCTCGGTCGGCATGTCCAACACAGGACACGCGGCGGGGTCGATCTTGCAGATGTCCCCCACGCCGTCGCCTTCGGCGCCAGGCTCTTCGACGGGAGCTTCCTCGCTCCCGGCTTTGGCGTCCGCCTTGGCGGCCGCGCCTTCGGCATCGGCATCTACCGTGGCCTCGGCACCGACGCCCACCTTCACTTGGGCCCAGCTAGTGGCCGGGATCACGCCGAGGGCCGCTATCAGGAGCCCGATGGGAGTTTTCTTCATCGATGCCTCTTCCGCTTTCCCTTCGACGATTCGCGATGCCGTAAATGCCCAGAACTATTGGTAATTTTCGCCAACTCGAAACGCCGGGGGACTATATCACGCCAAATTTCAGACGATCAACAAGCAAAACAATACAGTGACAAGCGAACGCACTAATTCGCTTCTGACTCTCTCCCCAGCAGTGCCTCCACAAAGTCGTCCGGGGCAAAGTCGTGGAGGTCATCGGGGCGCTCACCGAGGCCGACATAGCGGACAGGAACGCGAAGGCCATGGGCGACACCGAGCACTACTCCCCCCTTAGCCGTACCGTCCAGCTTTGTCAGCACGATACCGGTCAGGGGGAGCGCTTCTTTGAATTCCTTCGCCTGCGCGAAGGCGTTTTGCCCGTTGGTGGCGTCGATGACGAGGAAGATCTCGTGCGGTGCCCCTGGCAGCGCTTTCTCAGCTGTCTTGGCGATCTTCTTCATTTCGCTCATCAGGTTCGCCTTGGTGTGGAGGCGCCCGGCCGTGTCAGCCAGCACCACGTCTGCGCCAATCTCCTGGGCGCGCTTGATGGCGTCGAAAACGACGCTGCCGGGGTCGGCGCCGTCTTTTCCGCGGACGACCTCGCAGCCAACTCGTTCCCCCCAAACGACCAACTGCTGAACGGCCGCTGCGCGGAAGGTATCGCCAGCGGCCAAGACGCACTTCTTGCCGGAAGCGCTGAGCTGGGTCGCCAGCTTGCCGATGGTCGTCGTCTTGCCGGCGCCGTTCACCCCGACCATGAGGACGACCGTCGGCCGCGCCCGCAGCTCAAGCGCCCCCGACGCCGAGCCCTCGAGAATTCTGTGGCATTCGGCGCGAAGCTCGCCCCACACGGCCTCCGGACTGGCCAGTTCACCCTTGCCTAGCGCTTCCTTCACACGCGCCAAGAGCAGCGCGGTCGTTTCAACGCCGACGTCCGAGGTGAGCAGCACCTCTTCAATCTCGGCTGCAAGATCGACGCTGAGTTCTTTCTTTCCGCTGAAGAGCGCGCGCAGGCGCCCGAAGAACCCGTCCGCTTCGCGCGACTTCGACAGCCCCTTGCGCAGCCCACTGACGTCGCGCGGCTTGATCGCGAGTGCCGAATCCTTCGCTGAGGAGGCTGGAGACTCACTGCGCGCCAACGGCACGGCGGGTCGCACCGAACCAGCGTCGTGTGAGTCCGCCGGGGCAGGGCGCTGAGACTCAGCCGAGGGCGCGACGGCTTCGGTGGCCTTCGGTCGGTCTGACGAAACGGCGCCCTTGGTGGAGGAGGCGTCGGCCTTCCTGGGGGGCTCGGCTGCGCGTGGCGGTAGCGAAGGCTCGCTCTTTCGAGCCAGCAACAGATACCCGCCGACGGCGACGGCGAGCACGATGAGGACGTAAATCAGTTCCATTTCGGGCGCGTTCGCTGAGGGGCCGGGACTATAGGGAGCCGCGCGCGATTCAGTCAATGCCTCGTTCTCGCAACGTTTTGGGATCAGCGACGACCCCGGCAGACTGCTCCGCGGCCGCGTCCGGAGGATGGGGGCCGTAGGCCAATTGCTCGACCGCTTTGGCCCATTGTTCGACCGCCACTTCGCCCTCCCCCCTTGCGGCCTGCACCACGTGATCCGGTGTGGGCTCGCCAGAGGCGCGGATCCAGGGGGTGCCGCGCCGTTCTGCCCAACTTATGAGGCGCTCGAGGAGCGCCCGGCGTCGCGAGATCACCGACAGCTGAATCACCCCTGGCGGCGGCAGGCGGGCAGTGAGGGTCGCGTGAAACGGCGCCGTGACCTCCAGCGTGGTTCCCGGGGGAAAGGTCGGCTCTGGCACCGAAAAGTCGCCCGCAGCGCCCACCTTGCCCTGCCACAGGACTCGATGCCGCGCCCCCGCCGCCAGGAAGCTCACCGCCGCGTTTGCCACCGGATAGCCATCGTGCGAGTCGCAGACCGACCCCCGGTAGCCCCCGCCGTCGCCGAAGGACTCGATGAGCTCCACGTTGGCGCGCGGGCGCGGCTTTTCAGCTGGCTTGAGTGGCTTTTGCGGACTCGGGCGCCGCCAACCGAGGACGACGACGAGGCCCGCGAAGATGGCGGCCGCCACCCACCCCAGGTATGCACTACGATTGCGGCCGGCAGGCTTGAGGCGGATATCGACGGAGGCCCCGGCAAGCCATCCCGGGCCATCCCCGACGTAGTGAATCGATAGGGCAGCGCCGGTCGGCTGGGACCCGGCCGCTGGCAGCATCAGCACGGCTTTCCCGTTTCTTACCCTGGCGACCGCCACGCTGCGCCCGAGGGATCGCGCCTCGACCAGGCCCGTTGGGACAGGGCCGACGGCCGATCTCGCTAACACCGTGATCGCGGCGCCGGGGACGATTGGCTCGAGTGGGGACGCTGGAAGGATGAGGACGACCGTCGCCGTCCGGAGCATTCCGACGCCCACCTGCGCCAGCTCTTCCGCGTCGCGCCCGAGAACTCGGGCCAGAATGCGAGCCGGGCCCGGAAAGCGAAACGCCGCTGCCTTCACGGCAATTCGCTGCGGCTCTCCGAGACCTGCGACAGCAAGTCGGGCGAGTTCGTGGTCGTGGCCGTCGGCTGCGAGTGAAAGCACCAGTTCTGCCCCTGCGGGCAACGCACGGCGGCCGCGCGAACGCGTGATGAGCGTTATGGCGTGCTCGGAGACGTCGAGCGAAAGGGCGCCCGGAGGGGGATCGAACGCGAGTTCGAACCCCGGTGTGGCGCGTGTGGACAACGGCACACGGCGCTCGGCGGGGGCCAGGAAGCCACGTGGATCGGCGTAGCGAAGGACGAGCGATGCGTCGGCGACCCCGGCAACGAAGAGGCAGAAGCGTCCGGTCGCATCCGTTGGCAGCGAGAGGGCCCGCGTCTCTATTCTTGCGCTCGAAGGGGCTTGGCAACCGCGCAGCTGCGCCGCGCCGCCCTCGACACTTTGGATTTCCCCCCGGATCGTTGCCGCGGGGAGCGGTCGCCCCGCCTCGTCGCTCAACACGCCGCGAACCTCGAAG
>JANNWK010000649.1:0-3649 GCA_031408355.1 Myxococcales bacterium | reverse complement strand
CGAACGTGCGCTTCGTGTCGAACAGCTCCATGAAGTCCGCGCTCTCGTCGAAGGCGAACTTTGAGAACAGCAGCTCAAGCTCAGTGCGCATCGAAAGCCCAAGCTCGGGCGAATACGCTGGGAACAGGCTGGCCTCCTTGGCCAAGTTGTCGAGCCTGTCGAGCGACAACCATTCGGCGTAGAAGCGCGACAGGGCGGGCTTCGCGGCCGCTGCCTGGGTGAGGCGCTCGGCCTCTGCCAGCAGCGCGGCGCTCGTGCCAAGTTGGCCCTGCTCCGCGAGCGTCAGGAGCCGGGCGTCGGGACCGCTGTCGGTGAGCAGGTACGCGAGCCGCGTGGCCAGCGTGTGCTGACCGTAGCGTCCACGTGAAGGGGCGGCAGCGTCGGGCTCGATGGGCTCGTGGCGATAGATGAAGCTCGGCGACTGGAGGAGCGCCAGCATGGCGTACGTCAAGCCGGACTTCACGCTGCCGAGCCCGGTGGTCACGGCTTGGACAATGCCCAGGTAGCGCGCCAGCTCCTCGCTGGTCGCAGGGCGGCGGAACGCTCGCCCCAGGATGCGGGACAAGAAGTCACTGACACAAGGCTCGCTGGCCACACTGGGCGTACAACCAACGAAGGCAGCCCAGCCATCGGAGTTGGCAATGGCCTCCGCCACTCCACGCGCTGCCTCTTCATACTGCGCCACGCCGCTGAGCGAGGTGCTCACCTGAGAAGCACCAATATTGCTGAAGCCCCCCGGGGTCACGTCGGGCGGCAACTTCGCCAGTTCCACCGAAACCCCAAACAGATCGGCAACCGTATTTTGGTACTGAACCCGGGTCAGCCGCCGCAACTGGGGCACGGGCGTCGTATCGATCGCCGCCGTGGTGTTGCCCGTGCCGCCAGCGCCAGCGCCGCCTGGCACCACGCCACCCCCAGAGGCCGACTCACCCGCTAGCGAGAGTTGTCCCTGGCACGACGCGAGGGACACACTGAGCAGGAGGCTGGCGGGAACGCTGAATCTCATCGGCTCACCACGGGCGGGCTGAGTCGACGACGGTCAACTCACTCCTGCCGTTGCAGCCTGAGGCAATTGCAACGAGTGGGCCAGTGAAAATCTGCGAAGCTGGCCCGAGGCGACGCGCGAGCGAGGACGAGCTGCTCCACCCACATGCACCGCGGTTCGTTGCCTACCCTGTGGGTATACTGTGCTTCATGTAGGAAGGTGACCGACCGAGTGTGTGACGCACGAGCGCGCCCCCGCAATCAGAATGCGGACTTGTAGGCCGCTTCGTCGAAGCCAACGAGCACGACTCCGTCTGCCAACACGAACGGCCGCTTGACGAGCTTACCGTCCAGAGCGAGCGCATCGAGCGCCTGCACCTCGCTCAACGCGGCGAGTTTCTGGCCCCACGCGCCCTCCCGGTACGACTGCCCGGACGTGTTGAAGAGCTTCTTCAGCGGCAGGCCAGCCTTCAGCGCACGCTGAAGCTCGGCCTTTTTCGGCGGCGAAGTCACGATGTCAACGCTCTGGTAGGCCAGCCCTCGCTCGTCCAGCCACTTGAGAGCTTTGCGGCAGGTTGAGCACTTGGCGTAATGGTAAACCTTGATAGGCATGGGCTTGCTTGAGCCTAACCCAAAGCATGCAGCAAGGCTCGATTCAGTCCCCAGCGGTGCCTGGAGCCGCACGACGCAGCGACTGGTTTCTGCTCGGGCTCGTGGGCGCCGTCGCGCTAGCCTGGCTCTTGCCCGAAGCCGGCGCGCGCGGCGGGCCGCTGCGTCCAGAACTTACCAGCAAGTTCGGCGTGGCCGTGATCTTCTTTCTGCAGGGGCTCTCGCTAGCGTTCGGTGCGCTGCGCCAGGGCATGCTTCAGGTGAGGGCACACGTAGTCGCGCAGCTCACCACGTTCCTGGCTTTCCCATTGCTCGGCTTGCTCCTCTACGCGGCGCTCGCGAGACGCTTCGGCGAGCCGCTCGCCGCTGGCGTATTTTACCTGTGCGCCCTGCCGTCCACGCTCTCGTCTTCGATAGCGCTCACCGCAGCGGCGCGCGGCAACGTCGGCACGGCGGTCTTCAACGCTACGCTCTCGAGCCTGCTCGGTGTTTTGCTTACGCCCTTTTGGGTCGGTCTGGTGCTCAAGGCCGGCGGCACGACTTTGCCCTTCAACCAGGTCGTGAGCGATCTAACGCTGTGGCTCGTGTTGCCACTTTTCGCGGGTCAAGCGCTGAGACCGGTGCTTGGCAGCTGGGCTGTGCGCCACCGGGACAAGCTCGGCGTCGTCGATCGCGCCATCATCTTGTTCTTCGTGTACAGCTCCTTCTGCGAAGCCGTAGAGGGCGACGTCTGGCAGGCGAACGGCCCGGCCGTCTTCGGAGCTACTCTACTGCTGAGCACGGCCTTGCTTGGCTTTGGCCTGTCCGTCAGCGCGCTGGGCTGCCGGCTACTCGGGCTCTCACGAGCGGAGCGCATCGCCGCCATCTTCTGTGGCTCGACCAAGTCGCTGGCCGCCGGCGTGCCGATGGCCGGACTCATCTTCGGACAACCCGCCAGCCTCAGCTTGCTGCTGCTACCACTCATGATTTACCACTCCCTGCAGTTGCTGGTGGTCAGCCTGCTAGCGGCCCGCCTCGCTGCGGGAGAAGCTTCCCGTCAGCCCGCAAGCCAGGGCTGAAGCACCACGCTCGCGGAGCCGCGACCTCCGCGGACCGAGCATGGTAGGGTCGAAGTAATGTCGGTTTGGTTCCAAAGTGCACTCATCGTAGCCGTGACGATCGGCTGTGGCAGCAAGCCCGCGCCGAGAGCGCCGGCCTTGCTTGCGCCCGAGCTCGCGCCACAGGTCGTTGAAGAGGTCCCCGATCTGTCACCCGTCGCCCGGCCAAGGGAAGTCGTGCTCTCGGCGCGTTTCGCGCGACCCAAAGTGTTCTTCGAAACGGTCGCGGGCTGGGGCTCACTGCCGCTCAAGCTCGAAGACGTCCTGCCCAGCGAGGCGCGTGCCTTGTCGCAAGCGATCCTTTGGGAAGCGCCCGTGGATGCGCTGGTCGCGCTCGACGCCACCGGCGAAGGCAAAGTTCCGCCACCGGTCGCGGTGATCTCGGTGGGCCTCAAATCGGTGGAGGCGGCGCTAAACCAGGCGGAAGCGCTAAGGCTACCGACGCTTCGGATCGCGCCCGGAATTTATCGAGTGGGCGAGTGGGCGGAGCTGAGCTGCGCTGTGGCGTCCAGCTTGGGGGCGGCACCTGCCCGACTCGTCTGCGGACGCAGCGCGAAGGACCTTGAGGCGCTCTTGCCCTACGCAACCCGCGGGCTGCCGAAGGAACCCCAGAGTGGCGCGGACGCCGAGCTATCGTTCGATATCGCCCCACTTCAAGAACGCTACGGCCACGACGTGGCGGCTCTTCGTCTGGCAGCCGGCCTGGCCGTGCGCCAGGTCGCGCTGGACTCGCCCCGCTTCGATCGAGCGCTTTCGGACGCGATTTATGGCGGGGTGGACGAACTCATCAGCCTCTTCTCGGATCTTGCGAGCCTCCGTCTTGAAGCGCGCCTCGACGCTCCCCGTAAAGTGCTGACCGTGTCGACCGAGCTTCGTCTGAGAGGGCAGGCCTCGTGGACCGCCGGCACGATCGCAGCCATCACCCCATAGACCAGTCCATCCTTGTTTTCCCGGGCGAT
>JANNWK010000648.1:0-12189 GCA_031408355.1 Myxococcales bacterium | reverse complement strand
TCAAGCTGCGCTACTCGGCGGGCTGCGACGAGAAGCGGACACTGCTCGCTGAGCTCAAGCAGCATTCGGACGAGCGGGCGCTGTTTGAACTCGTGCCCCTGCAGGCCAAGGACGGCTGCGGCGGGCGCAAGAAGGACGACTGCTACCCGTGCCTACGCCAAGGGCCGCTGCTCGACGACACGATCATCGCTGTACGCGCTCGCAAGCGCTAGCTAGCCGGTGGCACCCGGGCGGTCGCCAGCCCTAGTCGCGCAGCGCTCGCTGTACGACCACGGCGTACTCATCGGGCTGCCGAGCGCCCATGACGTAGTAGTCGTTGATGAATACGGCCGGGGTGCCGTCGATGCCGGCAGCATCGCCAGCTGCGATGTCGGCGTCGATTTGAGCATCATGGCGCGTGCTCTGGACGGCGGCGTTCAACCGTTTGGCGTCCAGGCCAAAGCTCCGGGCGACCTGGCTGAGGCCCGCCTCGCTCAGATCGGCCTGGTCGGAGAACAACCAGTCGTGCAGTCGCCAAAACTGGGGGTTGCCACCCTGCTGGTAGGCTTCCAGGGCGGCGCGCGCGGCGGGTCTGGCCTGCGCATGGGAGGGGAGGGGATAGTTGCGCCACACGAGCCGGAGCTGGCCGTGGAAACGCTGCTCGACGGCGCTGAGCGCCGGGGCTGCCCGCACACAAAACGGGCATTCGAAATCGCTCCAAACCTGCAGTGTGACCTTCGCATCAGCGGGGCCCCTGCTGGGGTTTTGGGCAGAAGTGGTAGGGACGCTCGCGCGCGGCACGCGCGTGGCGATTTGTTCTACGTCGGCGTCCGTGGGCGCTGGCTGCGGCTGGCCGCTACGCGCGCCGGAAGGCGGCGGGTAGCTGGGCGCGCCGGGCGACGTGAGGTCGATCTGTCCAGAGCTGCCATCGACTGGGCTCGATCGGCCGGCGGGGGCGAAGGTCCCCGCACAACCGACCGAGCCAGCGACGAGCGCGAGCGCGAGCCGGGCGACTTGCTGCGCCGCCCGGTGTGCTCGCGCCTTGCTCATCCGCCGCCCGCTTCTTTAAGCGCTCGGTTGATGAGCTTCTTGAACGCCGTCGCCGGTTGAGCGCCGCTCAAGTAGTAGCCGTTGATCACGAAGGCTGGCGTGCCATTGATGCCAGCGTCATTGCCGAGCTTCGTGTCGGCGTCGACCTTGGCTTTGTGTTTCCCGGAATCGAGGGCGGCTTTGAACTTGCCCATGTCGAGCCCAAGGTCTCCGGCGATCTTCTCAAGCGTCGGACGCTTCAGCGCCTCCTCGCCCTGGCCCTCGAACAGCGCGTCGTGGAACTTCCAGAACGCGGTGTTGCCCTTCTGCGCGAACGCCTCCTGGGCCGCTTGCGAGGCCAGCGGCGCGTCGGCGTGGAACGGCAACGGCAGGTGGCGCCACACGAACTTGATCTTACCCTGGTACTCCTTTTCCAGCTCCTTCAAGGTCGGTTCGACGCGCTTGCAGAACGGGCACTGGAACTCGGAGAAGATCTGAATCGTGACCTTGGCGTTCTCCGGACCCTTGAACGCGCAGGACTTGTCGGGGGCAGGAATGTTCTTTTTCTCCGCCGACGCCGCGCCCTTGGCTTCCTTCATGAGCTCGTCGTAGACCTTGGCCTTCGGCACGCCTTTGGCGACGAGCGCCTTGGCCTTGACGAGCTGCTCGTCGATGGCCTTCTTGAAGGCCTCGAGGGGCTGCGCGCCGCTCAGGCGGACGCCGTTGATGAAGAAGTGCGGGGTGCCGCGGGCCTGGACGTCGCCGGCAAGCTCGGCGCTTGCATCCAGCTTCTCGGCGTACTTGTTGGCGTCGATAGCCGACTTCACGTCCGTCCAGTTGGCTCCGAGCTTCTCAGCGATACCCTTGAGGTCCTCGTCCTCCAGCTTGGGCTGTGAGACGAACAGCGCGTCGTGCGCGTCCCAGAAGCCCTTGTCGCCCTTCGCCTTGTAGGCGTGACGGGCCAGCGTCGCGGCCGGCTTGGCACGCGGATGGAAGGGCAGCGTCTTGTCCTTCCAAACCATGCGTAGATCGGTCGGGTAGGCGGCGCTCACCTGCTTGAGCGTGTCTTCCACGCGCTTACAGAAGGGGCACTGGAACTCGGAGAAGATGATCATCGTCACGAGCGCGTCCTTCGGGCCCTTGATCGGATCGTCTTCGAGAACGGGCACCTTCCACACGCCCTTGTCCTCCTCTTCCGCCGCCTCGCCACCCTTCTTGCTGGGTTGAGCCGGTTGCGCTGCCTGGTTCTTGTTGGTGAGGGTGACGTACACGTCGGCCGGTTTCGTGCCGCTGGCGACAAGCTTTTTGGCTTCGGCCAGCTGCGCGTCGATGACCTCGGCGAACTTCTCAAACGGTTGAGCGCCGCTGAGCGTGACACCGTTGATGCGGAAGGCGGGCGTGCCGCTGGCGCCGATCTTCTTGGCCACCGCCATGTCTTCGTCGACCTTGGAGGCGTATTTCTTCGCGCCGTAGGCGGCCTTGAATTTGGCGACGTCCACGCCTGCTTCGCCGGCCCACTTCGTGTAGTTCTCGTCGTTCAGCGCTTTCGCGTTGGCGAAGGCGCTGTCGTGGAACTTCCAGAAGGCCTCGCTGCCAGCGAGGGCGTTGACGGTCGCGGCCGCTTCATGCGCACCGCGCGCGCTCTTGTGGAACGGAAGCGGATTGTGTTTCCAGGTGATGCGGACCTTGTCCGGACCGTACTTCTCCTTGATCTGCTTGAGCGTCGGACCGACGCGGCTGCAGAAGGGGCATTCGAAATCGCTGATTTCGACGATGGTGACCGGTGCATTAGGCTTGCCCCATTGCGGGTCCTTGCTCGAAACCGGAACGCTGGCTGCGCTCTGATCCGGGATGGCGCCGCCGGCGCTGGCTGCGCCCTCGGCTTCGATTTCGGTTCCGTTCCGACGGTCCACGCCCCACATGAGGAACATGCCCGCCAAGAAACTGATGAAGAACCCGACGATTGCGGTTCCCTTGTTCATTGACATTTCTCCTAACAACTAACGATTAAACAAACAGTAACGAAATATTTTGCGGCTACCGCGCAACCAGCGGTGGCTTCGCACGAGCCGCGCGACGTGAGTTCCCCGCAGTGACGGGGAGTCGAGCGATGCGGCTTTCGGAAACGCTGCGAGCGCCGCTACGCTCGCGGTGGCCGGAACAAGAGGCCCGCGTGGCCGGGCAGAGCGTCTACTTCGGCGGAGGCAGCAATCGCGAGGCGTGTGCCGGCGCTGCGGGTGATGCCGAGGGTTGCGACGTGGAGCGCGCGCTCGGTTCTGCTGGGCAGGACAGACCGCTCGGGTGCTGGCGGGAGCTGGTGGCCAAGCTGGAGCTTGTCTGGGTGACAAGGCCCGGCGCTGAGGCTGCCCGAGTCGTGCGCCCAAAAAATCGGGGGAGCGGCCACGCTTTCGTTGCGCTCGCCGCACATCGGTACGGTCGTGGGACCGGCGGCCATCGCTCGCCCACTCAGGCTCAGCACCAAGAGCGCAGCAAGCAGCGAAACAAGTCGCGCTAGCAGGCGCAGCCCAGTGCTGCTGTGGAAGTGGGAACGGTCACCCATGTTGCGGGGCGGCGGAGCTTACCCTGCCGCGCCGACAACCGTCACGCCGTCCCGGCGATTCCCGCTCGGCAGCCAGAAACCCGCCCCATTTTTTTGCCTACATCCTGCTACATAGGCACTATGTGACCCATGCAGGCCATGGAGTCAGTCTCTAACCAGTCGGAATCACTGGAAAATAATGCGTCCCTCCGGGCCGAAACGGCGCCTGCGGCGGTGGCCGCCGAACCGGCTCTACCGCGCCGCTTTGGCCGCTACACGTTGCTGAAGCGCCTGGCACGCGGCGGCATGGGTGAGGTCATCCTAGCGGCTTCGGGCAGCATTGAGGGCGCCGAGCGGCCGGTGGTCGTGAAGACGATCCGGCGCGAACACGATACGGATCGCTCCTTCCTGGCTCGCTTCCTGGACGAGGCGCGCATCCAAGCGCAGCTCCAGCACCCGGGCGTTGCACAAATCCTCGAGGCGACGAGCGACGAGGAGGGCAAGCCCTTTGTCGTGGTGGAGCACGTTGAGGGTCGCAACCTGAGCGACGTTCGCAGCCGCGCTGGTCAACTCGGGGTTCGCATCGCTTGGCCGGAGTCGGTGGCGCTGGGCGTCATGCTCGGTGAAGCGCTGGCGCATGTGCACGAGCGCACTTGCGCCGAGGGCAAGCCGCTCGCCATCGTGCACCGCGATCTGAGCCCGCAGAACGTGATGGTCAGCTACGGTGGTGAGCTCAAACTCATCGATTTCGGCACGGCTCGAGCCGAGAATCGCCGCTGCCACACCGTGGCCGGCATTGTCTTCGCCAAGCCCGGCTACGTGGCGCCGGAAGTCGCCAACAATACGCCCGGCGGCGCGCCCTCCGACCTCTACGCCTTTGGTGTCATGCTCTGGGAGCTGGTGGCTGGTCGTCGCTTTCTGGTGGGCGACGCCTCGCAACACATGGCGCTCGTGGGCTCGGGCAAGCGCAACCCTACGCCGCTTGCCCAGCTGATTGGCGCGCCAGCGGAGCTTGATCAGATCATTTCGCGGCTGACGGCCACGAGCATCGAGGATCGCTATTCGAGCGCCAGCAAGGCGGTCAGCGACCTTGGCAAGCTGTTGCAGCGTGGTCCCAGCATGGCCGATGGTGACCGCAGCGTCCGCGGGCGCGTGTCCAACTTGATGCGCCGGCTCTACCCCGCCGAGCCGGCCCGCTCGCGCGCGGAATTTGCCCGTTTGGTGGCGGAGTTTCGGGCCGTCGAAGCGCGGCCGCTGCCGATCCCCGCTTCCCCCGAACCGCCGAGCGCCTGCCCTGCCGACCCGTCGTTGCTGCTCGGCACGCCCTACAAGTTGATAGGCGAGCTGGGGCGCGGCGCCATGGGTGTGGTCTTCCAGGCGCTCCACCTCGATCTGTCGCGCACCGTTGCGCTCAAGCTGATGGACCCCGACAGGCTGGGCGGGCTCGCTATCGATCGTTTCCGCGCTGAGGCGCGCAGCATTGCCCAGCTGTCACACGAGAACCTGGTCAAGATCTTCGACTTTGGCGTGGCTCAAGACGGTCGGCCGTACTACGCGATGGAGTACTTGGTCGGCGAGTCGCTCGAGCGACACCTGGGCAGGCTCGGCGAGCTGGGCTACCGCGAAGCGGTGGGCATTGCGCTGCAGGCCTGTCGGGCTCTCGAAGCGGCTCACGGGGCAGGCGTGATTCACCGTGACATCAAGCCGGGCAACCTGCTCTTGACCGCGAACGGTGTCGTGAAGGTGTGCGACTTTGGCTTGGCGTGTCAGCCCAACGTGGCCGAGGGCGGCGCCGGGGAGGCCATCTCCGTGGTCGGCACGCCGGAGTACATGGCGCCCGAGCAGGCCCAGGCCGGCCTGGCTGACGCCCGCAGCGATCTCTACGCGCTGGGGGCTGTACTTTACGAGCTCATCACGGGCTACCAGCCGCTCGTGGCTGCCAACCTGGTGGAGCTGCTCGACTTGAAGCGCCGCGTTCGGCCCACTCCACCCAGCGAGCGACGGCCGGATGCCGGTATCCCGAAGGCGCTGGACACCCTGCTGCTCAAGCTGCTCAGCACTGACCCGACCCAGCGCCATCAAACCGCCGCCGAACTCGCAAAGGCGCTGGAGCACGTGCTCGCTGTGCGCCCTGCCTTGCGAGCCGCTGACCCGCTCTTGCCGCGCCGCCGCGGGCTCGCCCTTGGGCTCGTGACGGCCATGTCGGTGCTGGTCCTCGGCATCGGAGGTGCTGCGCTCAGCAAGACTCCGGCCGTCGGACAAGCCTTGTTGTCGGCGAAGGGCGCCTACTCGCAGCTCTTGGTGCTGCGTGAAGGGGCGCTCGCGAGGCAGTCGCCCCCCGCGCGAGAGCTCACCCAAGGTGTTGCGGTGGGCAGCGAGTCGGGTGATCCGGTGATGGTCCCCGGAACTCCACCAACTCCCGCCGAGCCCGCCCCGGTCAGCTTGGCCGAAGCAGGTGACGCTGACGGTGAGGTCACGGTCGAGGAGTTGCCTGTTGCGGCGCTCGAGGCCGGCCCAAGCGCTCCTTTGGTGACGGGTGACGAAGCCGAAGAGCCAGAGGTCGAGATCTCGGGTGTCGCAGCGGAGCCCCGACCGGGTCTCGAGAATCCGCTACTCGCCAAGGCTGACGAGGCTTGGGAACGTGGAGCGCGGGTCCGCGCGCTCGGCATGCTCCGCCGCCTGGCGAAGAAGGCTCCCAACGACGCCGCCGTGCACCGGGCGCTGGCGAGTCGCGCCGAACAACTCTCGGCCTGGGGCGAGGCTGTGAAGGCTGCGCGCCGCTGGGCCTTGCTGGACCCAAGCTCGGAGTCCCGCGTGGCGCTGGCCCGTCTCGAGCGCGCGACCGGCCACAAGGCACGAGCGCTAGCGCTCCTGGACGGGGTGATCAAGGACGACCCTTCCTCGGCTGACGCGAAAACCCTGCTCGGCGAACTGCGTGGGCAGAAGCTGGCCCTCTCGAACTAGCCGCTGCCGAGCACAAAGTCGCTTGCCCTGGGCCCCCGGGCGTTCGTAGAACGCGGGGGCCCGTAAGTTCGTTTCGCGGGCCAGCGAGCCCGAGGCTCGATCGACTTCATGGCTCTACCCGCAAACGCCGCCGTTCCCCTCGACACTTCTGGCTCGAAGGAGCGGATCGTGCTGCGGTTGGCCCTGCCGACGGTGCTGGCGATGCTGGCGCAGAGCGCGGTCAACGAAGTCGATATCATCTTCTTCGCCTGGCTCGGTTGCCCAGGCTCGTCGTACGCGCAGGCGGCGCTCTTGCCCTGCCTGCTCCTGCTCTGGATGTTCGGCGGCTCGCTGAGCGCCATTTCGGTGGGTACCCAGGCGCTGTCAGCCCGGCGCTTCGCCCAGGGTCGGAGCCTGGATGCGGGCGCGGTGCTCGCCAACTCCTGGATGTTTTCGCTGGTGGCTGGCATCGGCTTCACGCTGCTGGGCTACTTGGTCTTGCCGTACGTGCTGCCGGTTCTGATCGAGTCGCCCGAGGTGCGAGAGGTGGCTCGTTCGTACCTGAACTATCGCTTGCTCGGCATCACCTCGATGGCCGTGACTTTCGCGTTCAAGGCGTTCTTCGACGGGATCGGCAAGACGCACGTCCACATGATCGCCAGCGTGATCATGAATGTGATCAACGTGGCGCTTTGTATCGCCTTCATTTTCGGCAAATGGGGGGCTCCCAAGCTCGGCATGGCCGGTGCGGGGCTCGCGGGCGCCGCCTCGTCCTGGATTGGCTTGCTCGTGATGGTGGCTTGGGCCGGTATGGCCCGATACCGCCGGGCTCACGAGCCGTTCAGGTTGGCCGCGCTCTCGCGTGAGCTGCTAGGCCGCATCTTGAGGCTGTCGGTACCTAGCGCGGTCGCGACGGTCGCCGTGATGAGCGGCTTCATGCTGTTCGCGATGATCGTGAGCCGGCTGGATTCGCTCATGCACGCCTCGCTCGTGGCTCCGGATTGCCCGGGCGGTAAGCCTGAGGCCGTCAACGGAGCGGCGACGACCGTGATCGTGGGCGTGCTCAAGCTGACGTTTACGGCTTGCCTCGCGTTTGGCACATCCACGGCCACGCTGGTGAGTCAGTGCCTGGGCACCGGGAAGCCCGAGGAAGCCGAAAAGTTTGGCTGGGTTTCGGTCAAGCTTGGCCTAATTATTTTCGGTGTGGTCGGGCTCCTGGAAGGCGTCTTCCTTACCGAGCCGTTGCTCCACCTCGTCACGAAGAGCCCCGCGGTGTTCGATGCTGCCATCATGCCCATGCGCATGATGGGTCTGGCGACGCCGCTGATCGCGGTAGGGATGATCTTGACCCAGGCTTTGTTTGGAGCCGGCAACACGCGCTTCGTGATGCTCGTTGAGCTGGTGCTCCATTTCC
Organism: Myxococcales bacterium; assembly: GCA_031408355.1. GTDB lineage: Bacteria > Myxococcota_A > Polyangia > Polyangiales > Polyangiaceae > PMG-095. The sequence goes on along the minus strand of JANNWK010000648.1, from coordinate 4,285 downwards.
TGTGCCTGGTACCGCTGGCTTGGTTGCTCGGGGTCACGCTCGGCGGAGGCCTGGTGGGGATCTGGACGGCGGCCATCGTGTACGTCTTGCTCCTGACCATCGTGATGGTCTGGAAGTTCAGGAGCGGCGACTGGAAGACGATTCAGCTCTAGCGAGGCGGGCGCGGAAGCGGCCCTAGAAGCCGCAACGGGCGCGCAGCTTCGGCGCGAGCCAGCTTCGGGCCAAGCGTCGCTGGAGGGCGTTGTCCAAACGGGCTTCCGGGGACGCGTCAGGCGCCGCCAGGACGAGCGACAGCTCTTGCTCGTACCTTGGGAGATCGCGCGCCTGGCAGGCGGCTTCCGCCCGGCTCAGGCTCAACGTGGCGGGGGGCGCCTTGGGCGCTGGCAGACTGACTCCCTGCGCTGTGGCGTAGAACGAGCCGCGGGCCAGGGCGGCACGGCGCCGCTCGGCCTGGCGGGCGGCTTCAGCGGCCTCGCCCAGCGCGAGAGCCTCGACGCGCCGAGCCTCGATGAAACCTTGCGCCATGCGGGTGTATCCCTGGACCAGCAGACGGAGAACTCGCACATCGGTGGGAGCGCGCTGATACAGCGCTTCGAGCTCGATGAGCTTCGCAGACAGCGCGGCTTCGGCCAGTTCGTAGTCGGTGGCGGTGGCGAGCACACGCGCCTGCCACTGCGCATTACGGATGTCGTTCTCCAGCACGGCGTCGCGCACGCAGCCGCTGCCAGCAAGCAAACCCGTCAGGGCCAGGCAGCCTTTCCCAAGTCGGGTCAGGGAGTCCCCACGAGTCGGCAGGCGAGCGAGGCGCGCACGGTCGGATCCTCGTCGGCCAAACGGGCTGCCAGCCGCTTGTGTCGGCCGATGCCGGCGAGCGTGATGGCGGCTCGTAGCCGGTTCCTTGAAAACTTGTGGGTGAGCTCCTGTTCGAGGCGCAGCATGGCCTTGTTTGAGCCCAGCTGGGCGAGCGCGAAGGCGGCCTCCAAGCCAGGCTCTCCCAGATCTTGGGCGAGTTTTTCCAAGTCGGCTCGGGCCTTGCTCGCGGTGGCGGGCAGCTCGGTCTGCCGCTGCAAGAAGAGCGGGGTGAGCGCCGGGGAAGGGCTCTTGGCGGCGCGCGCGAAGGCGAGCTTGATCTCCGTTTCGGCCATGGGAGCAGCCATCAGCGCGAGCCTTCGCTCGTCGTCGCTGCCTTCGGCTAGCGCACGTGCCAATACGGCGAGTGCCGCGCCGCGCGAGTCGCGCGAGCGCAGGAGCAACGTGGCGGCCGATACGGCGACAAGCCCAGGGCGGCTCAGCGCGCGCGAAAGTTCCCGCTCGCCTCCAGCGGAAAAGCTACGTGGGTCAGCCCAGCCGCCAAGGATGGCCAGCTGCTCGGATTCGTCCCCAGTGGCGAACAGATCCATCAAGCCCGTGACCGCCGGCTCGCCGCCGATGCGGCCCACAGCCTGGGCAGCCCGCGAGCGATTGCCTGGACTCGGATCCAAGCGCGCAGCTTCGAGTAGCTCGGGGAGATGCGATGGCGTCGGCGCGCGTAGCGCGGCCGCAAGCGCGCCGCGGCGCACGCGTTCGTCCGGATCCGTAAAGTAGCGACGGCGCAGCTCCGAGTGCTCGGCCGTCAGCGTCGCTCGCGCAGCCAGGGCCCGAAAGGCGCCGCTGTCGGCGACCGAGTAGCGCCTTACCAGGTCCTCCGGGCTCTGCCGGCCGGCTTCAAGCAGCAGCAGCAGCGCGGTCGCGGCAGGCTCATCGCCGCGCTCGGCGCGCTCGCTCAAGGCGGCTTCGACCTCGGCCAAGCATGGCCTGAAGATCGCTAGCGTTTGGGCACCGGCGGCGTCCGCCGCTGAGCTGATTTCGCGTTCCGCCACAGCCTGCGCCAGCCCTGCGAGTCGCTTGCCTTCGAGCGGGGCCTTGGCTTCTGCCTGGGCGATTTCCCGCCGCAGCTCGGGGAGGCTTCCGGATAGCGCTGCCCGCACCTCGGGCCTTACCCCGGCGCACGCGCTGAGCACGCTGGCCGATAGCAGCGCACAAGCCAGCAGCCCGACACGGCACTCACGCATGCCGGCGAGGCTACACCACATCGTCCCTACCTGACGAGCCGCCACGCAGCGCCCCGTCAGTTGACGCTGGTGCTGCTGCTCGCCGGCTCCGCCGCAGCGGCGCCTTCGCGCTGGGCAGACTTGGCGATCGTGTCACGCCGAACACAGGCGGCGGCGACGAAGCTGGAGAAGAGCGGGTGCGCGGCCATGGGCCGGCTCTTAAACTCCGGGTGAAACTGGCAACCGACGAAATGAGGATGCCCGGGCAGCTCCACGATTTCCACCAGACGATTGTCGGGGCTCGTGCCGCTTAACACCAGGCCTGCGCCTGTGACGGCCTCGCGGAAGTCGTTGTTGAACTCGAAGCGGTGCCGGTGGCGCTCGGAGATTTCATCCTTCTTGTAGATGTCCCAGGCGCGACTGCCGGGCTTGAGCGCGCAGGGATAGGCTCCCAGCCGCATGGTGCCGCCCTTGTCCTTCACGCCGCGCTGATCCGGCATCAGATCGATGACGGGCTCCGGGCAGTCCTTTTGGAACTCGGTCGAGCTGGCCTGCTTCAGACCGCAGAGGTTGCGGGCGAACTCGATCACGGCCAGCTGCATCCCCAGGCAAATCCCGAAGAACGGCACGCCATTTTCGCGGGCGTAGCGGATGGCGGTGATCTTGCCTTCGACGCCGCGGTCGCCGAAGCCGCCCGGCACCAGCACGCCATCCAGGCCTGCCAGCAGATTTGTGGGGCCGCCACGCTCGATCTGCTCGGAGTCGATGTATTCCAGTTGGACGGCGACGTCGTTGGCTAGGCCACCATGGACAAGCGCTTCGTGCAGCGATTTATAGCTGTCCTTCAGGTGCACGTACTTGCCCACCACCCCGATCCGGACGCTGCCGCCCGACGGCTTCTTGAATTTCTCGACCATGCGCTTCCAAGCAGTGAGCTCGGGCTGGCGAGACCAGATATTCAGGCGCTCGGCGATTTGACCGTCGAGCCCTTCTGCGTGGAGCACCAGTGGCAGCTCGTAGATGCAGCCGACGTCGACAGCGGAGATCACGCTGTCGACCGCGACGTTGGAGAACAGCGCGATCTTCTCCTTCAAGCCACGGGCGATGGGTCGGTCGCAACGACAGATGAGAATGTCCGGCTGAATGCCGATCTCGCGCATCTCCCGGACAGAGTGTTGGGTGGGCTTGGTCTTGAGCTCGCCGGCGGTGGGGATGTACGGGACGAGGGTGACGTGCACGCTGAGCGCGTTTTCGGTGCCGGCCTCCAGCTTGAGCTGGCGGATGGCTTCCAAGAACGGCAATGATTCGATGTCGCCGACGGTGCCGCCGACCTCGATGATGGCCATGTCGGCGCCGTCGGTGGCCGCGTGGATGCGCGCTTTGATCTCGTCGGTGATGTGCGGGATCACCTGGACCGTGGCCCCCAAATACTCCCCGCGCCGTTCTTTCGTGATGACCGCCTCGTAGATGCGGCCGGTCGTCACGTTGGCCTGACGGGTCAAGCGGCAAGCGGTGAAGCGTTCGTAGTGGCCGAGGTCGAGGTCCGTTTCGGCCCCGTCGTCGGTCACGAACACTTCGCCGTGCTGATACGGCGACATCGTTCCTGGATCGACGTTGATGTACGGGTCGAGCTTCATGTGCGTGACACGCAGCCCTCGCGCTTCCATCAACGCGCCGATCGACGCGGACGTGAGTCCCTTGCCGATCGAAGAGACGACACCGCCGGTGACCAAGACGAATTTGGTTCGCCGACTCACCGGAGGATTTCCTTCACGGACCCCCCCGTATCACGCCCCGCGCGCGCCCGCACGCTCCACGGCACATCCCCGCGCTTCATGCGGGATTCTGGCGGCGCTTGCGCGGCGCTTGCGCGGCGCAGCGACGGCGCGGGAGCGACCTAGAACGTTCCGACAAGTCCGAGGCCGACGCCATCCCGTCCAAATTCGAGAGGCACGGCGCGCAGGCTGACGGCTTTTGGCCTGGTTGCCGGCTTCGCTGCTGTCTTCAGAAACAAGCCCTCGCCAATGAGCCCCAGTCCGCCCACTTGGCCGACACCGTCGACGACGGTGAGCGCGGCCCGGATCACAAGCAGCACCAAGCTGCAGTCTGGCTCATCCTTGGCGCAACCCGTTTCAGCGAGTGCGAGCCACGGCCCGGCGATCGGGAGCCGAAGCTCGCTCGCCCCCGGTTCATCGGGCGCAAGGTACGAAGCTCCCACGGCAGCACCGTAGAACAGGCCCGTGGTGACCAGGCCG
>JANNWK010000647.1:0-2490 GCA_031408355.1 Myxococcales bacterium | reverse complement strand
GACCCATGCTTGGCGCGCGCGCCAAGGAGTTGCGCTATTTACAGAGCTCATTGGGTCTTGCAATCGTAGTAGGCGCGCAAGTCCTTGCCGCAAGAGAGGCTTTCAGAGAACGTAGCGGCGACGCCGACGACCAAGCCGACTCCCGTGGTGGACAGGAGAGCTCCGCCGGCCGCCGTGACCCCAGCCTTGGCACATGACAGAGCCGCGTTCTTGCCTTCCAGCGAGCAATCGGGGGCGCGGCGTGCGGCATCGTGCTGCTTCACCAGTTGCTGCGCGCCCGCATCCCCGGTGATCACCACGGGCGGGATGGTCAGCTCGCGTTCGGGTGAGGGTCCGCAGCTAGCGATGCTCGGATCACAGCCACTTGCAGGGCTGGCTTGGGCATTCGGATCGTAGAAGGAGGTAGGGGCGTTCGAGATGGGCGTTGTCATTGCGTTCACGCGCCCATCGGCTAGCTCGTGGCGATGGTTGCGTAGAAAGCGCGGATGGAAGCCTTAGAAGGTGTAGGCCCCACCGAAATAGATGTCGCCGGCATTGGAGGCGTATGGGTACACGGACAGCACCTCGGGGGTGTTCACGCCCAGGCGAATATGAAAGAAATCCTTGCCGTCGCTGTTGGCGGCGAGCGAGGCCTCGACGGAGACGTGCACGCGATAGCCGCCCTCCAGCCCGTAGTACCAAAGCGAGGGCACCTTCACGACGCCCACCAGGGCCCGCACGCCGTTCATCTCGGAGGCATCTGCGCCATCCCTGATTTTAGCCATGGCCATGTCGGTGGACATGGGATTGCCATAGCGAAAGCCCAGGGAAGCCTCTTGCAGAAACGTGCGAGGTGAAGTCGCGAGCGCCACCGACATATCGAGGTGACGGAAGACGGCGTACTGCTCCAGGTGGTACGTGGTCAGGGATGTCTCGGCCACGGACGGGGCCTCGCGCGCGAAGGAATTGGTGCCGCGAGGAACCGAGGAGTACTGCAGCCGCCTCAGATACAACGACGAGGTGCCCAACATTTCGGGTGCACCGGTGAGCCAGTCCAGTGTGGTAAAGCCGGTGCGAGCGTAGGGGATGGCATCGAGCAGGCTGCGCTCGGCGCTGTTTCGAGCCCGATCCACGCTGTCCTGTGCCTGCTGCTGAGCCGTGCTGACGACCCCGCTCACGAAGGCCTTGATCGGGGCGAGATCGAGGTTGCCGAAGATGCCTTGCGAAGCCGCGTAGCCCAAGCTGGCTGAACCGTATTCGGTCACCCACTGACCGCCGACGATGGCGTCGAAGTTGACCGAGAGGGAGCCATCCTCCTTGGCAAAGCGACGGCGGTAGAACGCGATGGGCGAGCCTTGGGCGGCAGCGATGCCGAGAAAGGCCATGCCAACCCGCTCGTTGCCGGGGCCGCCGACGATGTGACTGGCGCCGCTCCCCACCGCGTAGAGCGACAGTCCACCCCGACGCCAGCCAAAGGCGAAACCGCCGCCGGACAGATCGATAGTGCCCGTCTTGACGCCGCCCTCGCCGTCACAGACCGGGATACGCAGCACGCCGGGAATGGCCCCGACCTCATAGCGGACGATCAGGCCCTCGTTCACCGCCATCAGGGGCAACAGCTGCCGCTCGGCCAGCTTGGCGGCACCATAGATGCGCGCGTTTTTATCGATGGCGCCCGTGAGCAGTCCCGCACCCACGGTTCCAGGAACGGGCCCGTCGGCACCCCGCGGACACGCTTCCTGAGCCCGAGCCGCCGTGCTCAGGAACAGGCTGCCTAGGAGCGCGGCACCGGCAAGACCACGTCGCAGCGCGAGGCAGGCGAACTTGTCGCGGCGTGGGTTCCTCACAGCGACGCCCCCTGCAACGCGGCGCAGTCGGGCGCGAGCGAAAGCCAGCTGCTGGGCTCGTCCACTCCATCGGCGAAGCAGGCCGCTCCGGTGAGCTGGGCCTGGCAGGCGGCGAGAGCGGCGGCGGTGGGCTCAATGCAGCCCGTCTGCGCCAGGCTCAGCTGAACGCTGGCCGTGAGGGCCACGAGGTCCTGGTCCGGCTGACCACAGCCGGCCATCTTGCCGGCGAGAGCCTCGGCGAGAGGACCGCAGGCCTCAGCGCTGGCGCTCGGAAGCGAGCGGCCTCCGATCACGGCGTGGCAACTCGGCGTGTCACTGAGCCAGCGTTCCAGATCGCTGCCCCACTCTTGCACCTGGTCGCAGGTCGCTGCGTTCAGAGCGACAGCGCAATCGTAGCTCGCCGTGGCCTTGGTGCTCCCGACGCAAGAGTACGTCTCGTCGAAGCGTTCATAGAGCTGGTTGGCCGCGTCCCGATCCTGAGTGCAGGCCTCGCTGCGTGCAGCAATCGAGTAACCCGCCTGTCGGCAGTGCTCCCCGGCCTCAGCGTCGTAGGTACCGTTGCAGCCGTTGAGCAACGACAGGGCGCAACCGGCAGCGAGAACCAGGCGGACTAAGACGTCGGGGAGAACACGGCGCATCATTCGAGTCAGCTGCTCCTGGTCGG
>JANNWK010000646.1:0-4306 GCA_031408355.1 Myxococcales bacterium | reverse complement strand
ATCGATCTATCGATTGGCGGCCGCTTTCAGATCGCTCGCACCCTGAGCACGATAGGGGCCTGCTACGCGAGCCTGGGCGATGTCCCGCGCGGTCTTGCCTACCTCCGCCGAGCCCGCGACGCGCACGAGCGCTACGGCGACCGCGACTCCAGAGCGGACACCCTGCTGTCCACGGCTGAGCTCCTGCTCGAGGCCGGGGACCTAGTCGCCGCCGAAAATCTGGTGGGCGACGCCGGAGCGCTCACGGCCGTCACCGGGAGCGCCTTCGATTCAGTGCACGAAAAAATCCTGCGCGCGCTGATGGCGCGTCGGGCCGGCGACGCGGCGCGTGCCGTGATGCACGCTTTCGACGCCCGTCAGGCCGCGGAGTCACAGGCGTATGTGGCCTTCCATTTTTATGCCATGGCCCTCGAGGCGCGCGCCCGGGTGCAGATGGGCGAGCATCATACGGGCGTCCTCTTGGCCACGACAGCGATGGGCGCGATCGAGACGCTGCAGGGCTCCGAGTACGGCATCGAGACCCGAGCCCTGTGTTGCGAAGCGCTGGTCGAAGCCGGCTCCCCGCAGGCGGCAGAACTGCAGAAGCGTGCGCGCGTCTACGCCAGCCGGCTCGCCGAGTACATTAGGGATCCCGCCTCGCGCGAGCTCTTCCTCAAGCGACGCGTCGTGATGGAGATCTTTGCCGAGGTGCCCGAGCCGCTCAGGAACCCCGAGCGCAGCCTGTTCTCGTAGTGATGCTGGATCGAGAGAGCCCGCTCAGAAGTCGAAGTGGACCGCCAAGCTCGGCATAATAGCGAGCAGCACCCCCAAGCCAGTTTCCCGATTGAGGCTGAGCAGTCCGGGGGTCGCAGCTTCGGGCGTGCTGGTGTAGGCGCCTTCCACATCGCGGATCCTGGCGCGGCGCTGGCCCTCGCCGCGCTTCACGCTGAAGGCGTCGCTGCTGGCGATGTCGGAGCGGATGGTCTCGGGCGGCAGCATCACGTACAGGGCAACCCCGAAATCCACGGTCAGCTTCTTGGAGATGCGGTAGCCGAAGCGGACCTCGGGAGCCGCAAAGGGCACCCAGAGGTTGGCCGGCTGCTCCGCGATGGCGACGTTTTGGCTCACGCTGGCGGTTTCGGTTGGGTCGCAGTCCGGGAAGGCGGGGTTCTCGCAGGTGGGGCTGATGTCGCCCACGAACGTGCCGCCATTTTTGAAGGTCGCCTTGGCTCGAGCGGCCCCGCCGGCGATACGGAACGTGAGCGGTGTCTTGTCGAGCAGCTGGTAGGCGGCTGAAGCCGCCACGAAGGGCGCGGCGAACGTGGTCTCGTCCTTGTAGTTGGTGCTGCGGAACACCACGTCGTGCTCGCCGGTGGCCTCCACCTCGCGCGTCATCTTCTCGCCGAGATACATGAAGCCGAAGCCGAGCTCGACGCTGAAACCCTTGACGAACTGATATCCGGCGCGCCCCCCCGCCGCGAACCCCAGCGGCAAGCTTTGTTCGCTGCATTTACCATCGGAGCAAGCCTGGTCGGCGCTACCGCCCAGTGAGAGCGCCAGCATGCCGCCGCCGAACAGCTCCGCGTACAGGTGCGGCACGAAGCCCGCTTGCCACATCGGGTTGGAGAGGTCGCGCTCCAGCGTGACCTTGATGAGCTCGCGCTTTCCCTTCACCAGCTTGACCTGCTTGCGGTAGGCGACGAAGCCGTCCCCCGCGAGCTCGATCTGGTGCGAGCCGCTTTGCAGCCGCCCTTCCCACACCCCGTTGCCGAGTTGCACACCGTCTACGAAGACGCGCGCGTTGGAGGGCACGGGCTCAATCCGCACCTCGGCGTCGAGCTCCACGGCGGCCAGGGTCAGGGTCGTGGCTTGGTTCTCCTTCACGCTGGCCTGGCTGGGCGCGGTGCCCAGGTTGCCTTCGCCGCGCAAGAACACGGTGTGCGCCCCGACCGCCACGACGCCCTCGTAGCGTGGTGTTTTGCCGACCACGGCGCCGTCGACGACCACGTCGAGCACCTTGCCGCCGGATTCCCGAACCACCAAGCGGCCCACGGTGCTCAGCGCCTTCAGTTTGCCTCTGACGGTCTCGCGTTGGCCGCCTGCCACCAGCACCTGGGCTTCGAAGGCTTCGTAGCCCTCTTTGGCCACCCGGACCGTGTGCGTGCCGGCGTTGACGCCAATCGCCGGCAGGGGAGTCGTGCCCTGCTGTTGGCCGTCAACCACCACGATGGACCCAGGTTGGTCGCTTTCTACCAGCACCTCGCCCACGTTGTTCTTGAGCTGAGCGATGGCGTCGTCGATCGTCTTGCGCTCTTCGGGTGGAATCGACGCGCCGAACGAGCTTACCAGCTCGTTGTACATGGCCAGCGCCTCGACATAGCGCTTGAGTTGGCGCAGCGAGAGCGCTCCGTTCTTCAGCGCGACGCGCGTGGGAAACAGCTTGCGAGAAGCCAGAAACTCCGCCAGCGCCGCGTCCCAACTCTCGTTCTGAACGAGCTCTAGACCACGCTGGAAGCGCAGCTTGGCTTCCTCCTTGCGCTTGTCTAGATCAGCGGCGGGCGGGGCCGCTTCCGCGCCCGGTTCGCTAGGAGCTTGCGCTTGTAGCGAAGCGGGGCTCGCCACGCAGACAAACAAGAACAAGAGCAGGAGTGTAGGCCACCTAAAGATCGACAAGCTCATCGTGCGTCACCCTCACGTTCAGTTCGTGCTCGGACGTTTCAGCCCTACGCAGCCTACTTGAACTCGTCCATTCCGGTCTCGACCATGGGCTTCTTGGGCGGCTTCGGTGCGTCCGCGGGCTTGGCCCCCACCGCGGGCTTTTCTGCGGCAGCCGCCTTTACGCCAGGCTTGAAAGCCAGCTGCTTCTTCAGCTCTAGCCTCGGGGGCAACAGTCCGCTTTCGGTGATGGCGACGGTCTGCTCCTGAACCTGATCACCCAAGCTGAGCTTGAGCTTGCGGGTTGCGCCCGGGCTTCCGGAGATCGAAAGCTTGTCACCGACCAGCCCTTGCACCCGGTCGTCGACCGTCACTACCACTTCGGGCGGGGCCACCACGATGAGGTCGAAGGTCTTCGTCACCACCTCGGCCGCGATGCGCTCGGTCACGAACACGCTCTTGATGGTCGGTGGCTCAGCGGCAGCCACCGGGCGCTCGGACGGCTTGTTGGTGAGGGTCACGACCAGCACCCCTCCCATCGCCAGCATGGTCGCGACAGCGGCCGCCGCGAGCAGCGGGGCCTTCGACTTCTTGGGCGGCTGGCCCATGTTGGTGACGGCGAGCCCCGTGCGTGTGGTCGCCCGCAACATTCCGTCGTCCGTCAGCTGCAGGCGCGGCGCCACGTACTGCCGATGATTGGGGTCGACGGGCACGAGCATGTTCGGCGTGATGCGCGGACCATCGGTCACGATAGCGGCGAGCGCGTCGCGTAGCTCCGCGGCCGATTGAAAGCGCTTGCTGATATCCCGGGAGATGGCTCGGTGGGTGACCTCGGCCAGCTCCGGCGGAACCCAGGGCGCCTTGTCCTGAAGTAGCGGCAAATCGGCCGTGATGATGGCCACCATCAGCTCGCCCAGCGAGGAGGCGTCGGCGAACGGCAGCCCTCCGCTCAGCAGCTCGTACAGCACGATCCCGAGCGACCAAACGTCGGTGCGCACGTCAATCGAGGGGCTGCCCTTGGCCTGCTCGGGCGACATGTACAGCGGTGTCCCCAGCATACTGCCCGTGCGGGTCAGGCCAGCGGAGGTCTCAGAGAATTTTTCCATCTTCACTTTGGCGATGCCAAAGTCGAGGATCTTCACGACCATGTCGCCCGTCTCACGCTTGGTGAGGAAGATGTTGGCGGGCTTGATGTCGCGGTGCACGGTTTGCTGTTCATGCGCCTTGGCCAGGCCCATGGAAGCTTGCAAGATGAGCTTGGCGGCAACCAGCGGCTGCAGGGCGCCATTGCGCCGCAGCGTGTGCTCCAGATCTTCCCCCTGGAGCAGCTCCATCACCATGTACGGGAAACCCGTCTTGGGATCGGCACCCGAATCGAAGATCTGCACGATGTGATCGCTCTCAAGCACGCTGGAGGCGCGCGCCTCGCGGAAGAAGCGCTTGACGGCTTCGCCGTGCGTTGCAAGCTCGGCTGACAGCAGCACTTTCACGGCGCAGCGCTTCAGCGTGGTACCAAATTGATGGTGATCGATCCGCGCAAAGCTGGTCTCGGTACGCGGGCCGAGCACTGGTTGCGCGTACGGCCCGGTACCGATGTTGACCAACTCGCCGTTTTCGACGCGCCAGTGTTTAGGGAAGTCCTCGCGCATGGCCAGCAAACTCGACTCGCGCA
>JANNWK010000645.1:0-3918 GCA_031408355.1 Myxococcales bacterium | reverse complement strand
TGGGCGGGCGATGCAGTCCGTTGACCGAAGGACATTCTTGCGGGCGTCGACCGCCGCGGCGGCGTGCCTGCTCGGGGCCCGGCACGCCGGCGCCACGCTGGTGCGTGGCCTCACTCTGCCTGCGCTGGTGGCCCGCAGCCGGCACGTCGTGCTCCTTCAGCCCGTGGAGTCGTACTGCCACTACGTTGAGCTCGGGGGCAGGCGCACCATCGTGACCGATACCCGAGTGCGCATCGAAGACACCCTGGTGGAAACCCCGCCAGAAGCCAGCGAGCTCACGGTGCGCGCGCTGGGCGGCCGAGTCGGGAGGATGGGCGAGATCGTCCACGGTCAGGCCGAGCTTGAGTTCGGAGTGCTCTCGCTCGCGTTCCTCACGCCTGGGCCCGAGACGACCCATTGGTTCGTCGGGATGGCGCAAGGACACTACGCGCTTGAAGGTTCGCGCTCCGAGCGGGCTCGGTTGCTAGCTAGTCGGAACCTGCCGACGATTCGCGACTGGCAGGGCTCGGCCGTCAAGCAACTCGCCGGGCAGCGGCTGGAAGCCGCCCGAATTCTCGTTCGAGAGGCGCGGAGACCATGAAGGCGCGAGCGCTCCGGGCTCTCTTGGCCTTCGTCCTGCCCGGCTTGCTGCTGTGCACGTCGGCGCAGGCCTTGGCCTTCTGCCGCGCGACCACCTGCAACCCCGCCAAGCAAACCTGTCAACGCGACCCAACGACCCAATGCCTGGTGAGCGGCGTCCCGCTCTACTGGGCCAGCGACTGCCTTTCCATCAGCGTGCAAGCGGACGGCTCCCCCAAGGCGGGCATAGCCTACGCCGCCGCCGAAGCCAGCGTGAAACGCGCCTTCGCGGCCTGGACCAACGTCGACTGCGAGGGAGCGCGTCCGTCCCTGCGCGTCAACGTGTCCGGTCCCGTGAGCTGCGACACGTCAGAGTATTCAGGGGAGCATCGCAACGCCAACATCGTGATGTTTCGAGAGAACGGCTGGCCCTACCCAGGTTCGGAAGACGCGCTCGGTTTCACCTTCGTGCGCTTTGATCTGGAGGACGAGCCCGGCGCGCTGTGGGACACAGACATCGAGGTCAACGCGCTAGCAGAGCCCCTCAGTCTCGGCGAGCCGCAGTCGAACGAGGTCGATCTGGACTCACTGCTGACACACGAGGCCGGACACGTGCTCGGCTTCGGACACACCCTCGATCTGTTCGCCACCATGGTGGCTGGCTACGAGACGGGGACCGATGAGCTGAAGAGCTTGGGGCTGGACGATGTAGCGGCCATGTGCGCGGCCTATCCTGCGGGACGCAGGGCGAGCTCAACGAGCTGCGAACCGCGCCATGGCTTCTCGGAGGCGTGCGCCATCGATCAAACACAGCCCGCCGAGGACCCGGGTAGCGCCGGCTGCGAACTGGCCGGGGCCCCGCCGCCCGCCACCGTTCCTCCGCTTTTAGCGGTGCTACTCGCAGGCTGGGGCCTCGCGCGCAGGCGCGGCCCGCGCCGGCGTTAGCGTCGGCGGCAACGAACGGCTCACAACCCGAACTTCTTCACCTTCTCATAGAGAGTGGAGACGCTGATCCCGAGGGTTTGCGCGGCTTGCGCCTTGTTCCCGCCACTCTTGGCCAATGTCTGCCCGATGGCGGTCCGCTCCAGGCTCTCGAGGGACTGTCCGCCGAGCGGCATTTGGTCGAGGCGAGGCGCTTCCTCGGCGGCGGCCATGAAGCGCAGGTGCTGAGGAGCAAGCGCCTTGCCTTCGGCGAACGCGAGCGCGCCTTCCAGGGTGTTCTTGAGCTCACGCACGTTGCCAGGCCAGTAGTGCCTCGCCAAGATCGTGTAGATTTCGTCGGCGACCGGGATCTCCGGGTAACCGAGATCAGCCAGCAGGATTGGCACCAATGCGGGCAGATCTTCCAAGCGCGAGCGCAGGGAGGGCACCGGCACCACGGCCGCCGCGATGCGAAAGAAGAGATCCTCGCGAAACGCGCGCGCCGCGATGCGCGCCGGAAGGTCGCGATTGGTCGCGGTGACGATCCGCAAGTCAACCGGGCGATAGTGGGTACCGCCCACGCGCTGCACTCCTCGGTTTTCGAGCGCGCGCAGCAGCCGCGGCTGAAGCTCCATCGGCAGCTCGCCTATTTCGTCGAGAAACAACGTGCCGCCATTGGCGCGCTCGAAGGCTCCCGCGTGGGCCGCAGCAGCGCCCGTAAAGGCGCCCCTTTCGTGGCCAAATAGCTCGCTTTCCGCGAGGTTCGCCGCCACGGCGCCGCAGTCGAAGACGACGAAAGGAGCCGCGCTGCGCGGACTATGCTCGTGGATGGCGTGCGCCAGCACGTCCTTACCGGTGCCTGTCTCGCCCACCAGCGTGATGGTGAGCTCGGTGGGCGCCAGTCGACTCAAGGTAGCGAGCACCTGCTGCATCGCTGGCGAAAGCGAGGTGGCGCGCCCAAACCGAAAGGCCGCACCTACCCGCTTGGGCAGGCTATTTCCCTCCCGGTCTCCATTGCTACAGTCTCGGAAGTTCACGCTCGGCAAATAGTTCCTAGCACTCGCGAGCTAGCCTTACGTTACGTTTGCGCTTCTTGTGCGCAGCCGAGCCGTCACCTTGGCGTTTGCGACCGCGCCCTGCAGGCTTCGTGTCGCGCGGCGCTGGTTTCGACACTGAATAGTCATCGCAATGTCATGTGAATTGTTGGGCTCGGAACTGGAGCTGCCGCTCGCTTCGAGCTATAGCGCCAGTCGAGTGCCTGATGAGTAGCTCCAGGGGAAATCACCCAAGCGCGAACCGCTGCACGGCGATGCGGCAGGCCGCAGGCTCGTCTTCGGGAACGGCCGTGGCCCTGGTCGCCATTGCCTGGCTACTCGGCTGTTCGGTGGATGATCGGACGCTGAGCGTGGGGCACACGTCGGACGTTTCGGCCAGCGGAGGCTCGGGTGGCTCGCCGGCGAGTGGCTTGCCGACGGGGGGCCAGGGCGACGTGACCCCTGAGCCCGTTGAGCTGCCCATCTGCGTGTACGACGGCTCTGTCGAACCGGAATGCGACACGCTGGTCGCGAACGCCGGCTTTGTCAGCGACACGACCGCTTGGAGCGCCGAAGACGGGAGCTACGGCAACTGGGACAAGGCCAACGCGTCCGGCGCCCCCACCACGGGCTCGATCACCGTCCTGAATATGCTGCACGGGAAGGCTGATGGAGTGGCGCCCGGTGCCGCCCGTCAATGCCTGCCCGCGGTCGCCAACGCGTTTTACGACTTCGCGGCGGATGTGCTGATCCCTGCGGACCAAGGCGAGGGCATCCACGGCGAGATGTACGTGGGCGAGGCCCGACTGAGCGCGTTCTTCTCCGCCGAGACTGACTGCTCGGGGCCGACAATCAGCAACTTTGACTCCGTGGGCACGGCGGAGGTGGGGACTTGGATGCACGTGGCGGGGAGCGGGCGCGCGCCCAAGGCGGCGAGGTCTGTCATCGTTCGGCTCAACACGCTGAAGGCCATGCGCCAGTTTGCCTTCCAGGCCCACTTCGACAACGTTTTCGTGAGGGCACGCTAGTGGCGCGTCCTCAAAGCAACCCAAAGTTGCGCGCCGCATGGTTGCGGTCCCCGCGCTGGCTTGTGCGCTCAGGGTGCGCCGGGCTAGGCCTGCTTGCGAGCTGTAGCGCGGACGAGCGGAGTCTCAGTTTCGAGTTCGGCCAGGTGGGCGTAGCGGCGGCCGGTCGTCTCGGCCTCGGCGGGCAGAGGGCCGGCGGAGCTGACAACAGCGGGCCAGGGGAAGCGGGCGAAGCCGCGGGCGGAACGGACGATGCCCCCGGAGCTGGCACGGCCGGCTCAGGCCGTGGCGGCCAGTCAGGTTCGCCCTCCGGCACGGGCGGCTCCTTTGTAGCCAGTGGCGGAGTTCAAAACGGCGGCGCTCCAAACGGTGGCGTTCAA
>JANNWK010000644.1:0-3974 GCA_031408355.1 Myxococcales bacterium | reverse complement strand
GGCCACGTCGGCGACCTTCACCGGACCGTAGGCCACGCGACCTCCGGCCGTGGAGATCTCGACCAACGGTTCGAGCCAGAACATGCCGCGTGAGCCGTTGCGCACGATCTCGATCGCAGTGCCCGTGGCAAGCGCCGCAGCCGACAGCGCGGCAGCGACAGCGTCGGCGCCCATGGACAACGCGGCCGCATCGCGCGGCACGAAAACCTTGATGGCACCCGGCGCGACGCCCCCGTTGGCGGCAGGACTTGCGGTGGTGATCGCGTCCGTCGGGCTGGGCGCAGAGGCCGTCAAGGCGTCGAGCCAGCTGTCGACTTGGGCCGGATCGACGCGCCCGTGCAAGCGCCCGTCCAGGAGCACGGCGGGTGAAAGCGAGCAGTTGCCCAGGCAGTACACCGTCTCGATCGTGACGCCACCGTTGGCGGAGGTTCCGCCCATCGCGACACCGGCTCGCTGGCACGCGTGGGCGGCCAGCGCCTCGGCGCCCAGGGCTTGGCACGCCTCGGCGCGACAGATCTTCAGCACGTGGCGGCCCGGCGGCTGCCGACGGAAATCATGGTAAAACGTGATCACGCCGTGAACCTCGGCCTGCGACAGGTTCAGGGCGCGCGCCAGACGAGCGGTCGCTCCCTCCGGCACGAAGCCCAGGCGATCCTGGATGGCGTGCAGCATCGGAAGCAGCGCGCCCGCGTCCTGAAGATGAGCGGCGATCGCGGCGTCGATCACGCCGTCGTGCGGACCGACGGGCAGACGGACCTCGGCTCGCGGCGCCCGGCGACGACGTCGGCCTTCGAGCGCAGCGTCTGCGCCCGTCGATTCTTGGTCGGCGGCCGTCGATGACTGGCGAGGGGTGGTGCTCACGGAGACTTCTTTGGCTGGGGGTCGCTTTGCGTCAGTTATGCACTCAAGGACATATGACGAAGCGACGGTGAAGGCGGCTCAGGATAGCCTCAGATCCGAGTGAAAGCGAGAGATCTGGAGCAGCCACAGGGCGTTTTCGATTGGCATATGCAGGTTCTTGCCTATCATGCTGGAGGCGTGGTCCGCCGTATCGAGATCAGCCCCACCTGGGTCTTCCGCAACGAGGACGGCGACGAGGTCGACCATCGACTGTTCCCGCTTCTGCAGGCCATCGCCGCCAGCGGCAAATTGACGGTCGCCGCCCGCCAAGCCGAGTTGTCGTACCGCCACGCCTGGAACATGCTGGCGCGCTGGGCGACATTTTTCGGCGGCCCGCTGGTGGTTCTGACCCAGGGCCGTGGTGCCCGCCTTTCACCACTGGGCGAAAAGCTGGCCTGGGTCGAGGCCCGCGCCCGCGCACGATTGCTGCCGCAACTTGAGAACGTGGCCTCCGAGCTCAACCTGGAGATTGGGCGCGTGATGGCCGATCCTAGCCCCACCCTGCGCCTGCACGCCAGCTACGGATACGGCGTCGCCAAGTTGCCCGAGCTTCTCCGAAGCCACGGCGGCATTCGCCTCGACCTGCACTACCTCAGCGCCGCCGACGCCCTCGCCTCGCTGGCCCGTGGTGCCTGCGACGTCGCCGGCTTTCATGTGCCTGAGGGTGCGCTGGGTGCGCGGGCCGCGCAGGCCTATCAACCCTGGCTCACGCCCGACCAGCAACAGCTCATCTTCCTGGTGCGCCGTCAGCAGGGTCTGTTCGTAGCGCCGGGCAACCCGAAGGCGATCGTCAGCCTGCGCGATCTGGTTCGCCGCGACGTGCGCTTCGTCAACCGACAGCGTGGCTCGGGCACGCGGCTCCTCCTCGAATCGCTACTGGAGGCTCAGGCCATCGATCCGCGCAGCATTGCGGGCTACGACGTCGAGGAGAACACCCACGGCGCCGTCGCGGCGCACGTGGCTGGCGGTACTGCCGACGCGGGCCTCGGCGTCGCGCCCGCCGCCCGCGAATTCAAGCTCGGCTTCGTCCCGCTGGCGGCCGAGAGCTACTTCCTGATCTGCGCGCGCCAGACCCTTCGCTATCCGTGGGCCGCCGAGTTGGTGACCCTGCTGCGCAGTGCCGCGTTCCGTGCCTTGATGGACGACGTGCCCGGCTACGACGCGACCCGCGCCGGCGAGCTCGTCGACGTCGACGTCGGCCTGGGCCTGCCGCGGGCGGCGGCCACCGCGGCCAAGGCCTCCAAACCAACGCGAGCGCGGCGCCGGGTCACGCGGGAATAGCCACGGCAGCGCACGGCGCGTGCCGGGCTCAGGCGCCGAGTGCCGCGTCGTACTCGGGGATGCCCGGCGTGCTCCGCGCCAGTGCTTCAAGCTCCTGCACGTGCGGCAGCTCGAACAGAGCCATCGAATAGGCAGAAGCCAGCTCCGGAAGGGCCACCCCGTAGGTGCGAAACCGTGAGGCCACCGGGAAGTACATGCAGTCGGCGAGGCTGAACTCGCCGAGCAAGAACGGCCCGCCCGAGCTCACCAGCGACGCTTGCCAGATCTCGAGCACCCGAGCGATGTCGGCGTCCACGGCCGGGCTGCGCGGCCTCGTCCGGGCGCGCGCGCGAAGGTTCATGTTCATAGCCTCGCGTAGGCTCGTAAATCCGCTGTGCATCTCGCAAGCAATCGCGCGACCCCGCGCACGTAGCTTGACGTCGTCGGGCCAGAGCTGAGCGTGGGGCGCCAACTCAGCCACATACTCACAGATGGCCAGTGACTCATGAATGCTGAGCGAGCCGTCGACCAGGATGGGCACCTTGCCCGCGCCCGAGAACGACAGGATGCGCTCCCGCCAGCCCTCCGCCGTCTTCAGCCCAATATCGTGCAGCTTGAAGGGAAGACCCGCGCGTTTGAGCGCCAGCCACGGCCGCACACTCCACGACGAGTAATTCAAATTGCCGCAGACTAAACGCAACATGGCTCTTGTGCCGGGAGGCTAGAACGACGAGGCCCGGTTCGGGAAGGCCGCGCTTGGGACCGTGACCGCCATCGCGCCAGCTGGCGGCCACCCCTCACCTACGCTTCGCGGCTGATTTCCAGCCGCTTCCTTCGCGGCATGCGCCCTGCTGGTGCAGGGCGGCCCCCATGCAGGCTATGCTCGGAAGCACGATGGTTTCGCAGCCGGTCGTCTCGCTCCGCTACCGCGTTGGTAGGAGCCCAGAAGCGTGGGAGCTCCCGGAGGGGCCCGTGCCAGAATCGACCGCGCACGATGCGGCGCTTGAGCGTATCTGTTCCTTGTTGCGGGCTTGGGCGGCGCGCACGGCCAATGGCGCGCGCGTGGCGCGTAACCTTGCCGTGCGCTGGCTGCCCGAGCACCCACGCACCGGCATAGACCCCGATGTTGCGGTGCTGCTCCCCGGCCCGACGGATTTCGATGACCTTTCGTCGTACCGCGTCTGGGAACCCGGGCGGCCGCCGCCAGTGCTAGCCGTCGAGGTGGTCAGCTCGGGCCATCCCTATAAGGACTACAGCTGGGTGCACGAGGGCTACGCCGCCATGGGCGCGCTTGAACTACTGGTCTTCGACCCGCTGCTGCTCGGGCCCAAGTCGCTCGGCCCGGTGCCGCTGCAGCTGTGGCGGCGCGATGTGACGGGCGCCTTCGAGCGCGTCCATTTCTGTGATGCGCCCGTGTACAGCCAAGTGCTGGAGGCCTGGTTCCTGGCCGAGGGGCGGAGGCTCGTGATTGCCGACGACCGCGCAGGTCAGCGGCAGTGGCCAACGCTCGAAGAGACGGCGGCCGCTCAAAGTAAGGCCGAAGCCGCTCAAAGCAGGGCCGAAGCCGTTCAGAGCAAGGCGGAGGCAGAGCGTGAACGTGCTCGGCGAGCGGAGCTCGAGGCCAAGCTGCGCGAGTTCGAAGGCCGCGGTGGCTGACCGCGCTTGACCCCTTTTCGCGACGACGAGCCACTCGACCGGGGAGCAAGCCATGGAGTCAGAGAAACCGGGTTTTCCCGTAACTTTGGTGGCGCTTCTGTGGTTGGTCGGAGCCAGCAGCGAGGCCCGGGTAAAGTAGCGTCCCCAAGGGGATTCGA
>JANNWK010000643.1:0-3581 GCA_031408355.1 Myxococcales bacterium | reverse complement strand
TCCGCGCCGGCGGAGCGCGGCGAGATCGAGCGCGCCGAACCGGACGAAGGCGAGGAGAAGGTGAAGAAGGTGGCGCGCCCGGTCCCCGCGCCAGCAGCGGCCGCGCCAGCGGCGGCTCCGGCGGCCGACGACAAGAAGGACGACAAGGACGAGGGCGGTTGGTGAAGGGTCTCGCCCTCGGACTGGTGCTGTTTGTCGTGGCCACGGCCTGCGGGGACCGCGAGGGCGAGGGCGAGGGTGGCGGCAGCGGTGGCGACGTTGCCGGAAGCCCGGCTGCGGGCGGCGCAGGCCCCGCTGCGGATTGCCCGCCCACCTGTTTTCGCGCCGTCAACTGCGTGCTGGCTTGCGCAGGCCCCTCGGTATCTAGCGGTTGTTGCCCGTGCGAAGCTCCCGCCTTCGACGACCTCACGTGCGGCTTGGCCGGCGCTGCGCAGTAGCGGTGTGTCGATTAAGTCGCGGCAGGCTTCCAGGCGGAGACTAGCGCTGCTTGGTGCTGGAAAGTTGCCGCTCAAGCTCGGCCAGCACGGGGTAGGCGCGCTTGGCGCCGGCGCCGCCGCTCCCCACGGCGCGGTGCAGCAGCTTGCGCACGCCCGATAGAGTCGCTTCTGGAAGACGCACGAGGGAGCGATGGGCTGCCAGCTCCACGAGCGGTTCGAGCAGCGAGGCGGGCAGCGCGTTCATCAAGGCCAGCACCAGGGCGACTTCGGCTTGCTCGGGCGCGTCGAAGTGAAGCTCAATCATCTTGAGCAGGCGGCCGGGCAGGCGCTCGAACAGCATCGCCAGCGCGGGGCCGTCGAACGGGTCAACGCCTCGCTGCAGCAGCCAGGCGTCGAGCACGGATTCGGGCGCGTGCCGTACGAGCTCGCTGGTCGGCGTGATGGTTCCGTCGCTGACGGCTGCTTGGATCGCGCGCCACGGCTCAGGCCCGAGCTGCGCGTAGGGCAGCGGTTTCTCGCGGGCGTCGAGCAGCAGCGGCTTCAAGAGCTCGCTGGGAATGTGCGCCCAGAAGAGGCCGTGCGGGTCGGCCTCGGGCAGCAGAAAATCGCCGCCTTCGGCGGGCCTTTCGGCGGCGTCCCAGGCGAGCCAGACCGCGCGTGCAAGGTCGCTCCAGGCGACGCCAAGCCTGAGCGCGGCAGCCTGGGTGGCGCGGATCCCCAGCGCGCTATCCCCAAGTTTGGCCACGGTGGGCCAGGTCAGCACCCCGTGCAGTACCTCTTCGACGAGCACACTGGGTTGCTCCAACGGATGCGGCTGGTCGACGCTCGAAAGCGCGCCCACGTTAGCGCGCAGTCGTCCGATCAGAGCGAAGACACCGAGCGCGGCTGTTTCACTCAGTCGCGTCGACGAGAGCGCTTGCAGCACGGCGTCGAGCAGCTGGCTGAGCCGTGGATCGCGGTCCTTGGCGCGCCAGGGCCGCAGCAATGGGTGGCGGCGGCTGTGGGCCGGTAGTTCTTCCGAGAGGCTCAACGCGGAAAGCAGCCACAGTCCGTGACGCTCGGCGGCCTCGTCCGGGTTGCCGCGGAGCACGCGCGGTAACGGCAGCTCGCCCGGCAGCTCCAGCATGAGCTCGAGTTGATCTTCGAACAGCCCTTCGCGTAGCTCTTGCGGCACGTCCGCGCCCTCGAGCAGCGCAAGGCCGGCCGCCTGAAAACCGAGCTCGAGCGCGGCCACGTAGCTCAAGTTGTCTGGCGCTGCTGTCTCCAGCAGCGGCTCAAGGCTCGAGCCATTCGAAGCGCGGGCGCGCTCGAATACGGCCGCTTCCAGGGCACTTGGGGCTGAACCCTCCAGGAGCGCGCCGCCCCATTCGAGGGGCGAGGCGCTGACCAATCCCGCCAGAGCCTCGCTCAGCAGCGAGCGCGCGACGAAGCGAGGGCCCAGCTTCAGTTGCTCGGATCCGGCTGTCTCCAGCAGACCGGCCTGTTCAAAACAGCGCACGACGCGGAACGCGCCGGGCGGGAGCTTGCGTACTGCGCGCTCCAGATCTGCCGGCCTGAGGGCGCCTGCACCCGTGCCGAGCGTGAGCTTCAGCCAATCGAGATCCGCCTCACGCTGCAGCTCTTCCGGGACGAGCCCAAGCCACGCCTCACGGCTGCGCGGCGCGTCCCATGGCAAGGCGTCTTCGGCCAGGAGTCGGCGCACGAGCGCGACCAGCGCGCCGTAGCCATGCTTGCGAAAGTAGGCCGCGTGGGACGTTTCCGCGTCGATGCTTGCGGTGAAGCGGGCCTGGGCGAAGCGGCGCACCAGCGCGTCGAGACCTTCTGTGAGCGCGCGTGGACCCAGTTCGTCGGCGAGGCCGCACAAGCCGAGCGCGGCGCCGGCCCCATCGAGTACGCCGCGCGCCAGCGGTTCCTTCTGCAGCCAGGCCAGCACCTGGCGCGGCTCGAAGCGGCCGTCCTGCGGCGAGCGCTCGGCCACCCAGCTCACGAGTTGAGCCAAGTACGTTTCGGGTGCGGGGCTGTGGATGAGCCGAAAAGCGTGCGGCGTCGCGGGCGGCTCAGGCGCCGCGATGCACAGCCGTAGCCCCGAGTCCCGGCGCCCGGGCGCGCTCGCTCGGCCCGCTTCAAGCTCGACGAACACGGCTCCCGAGGCGGGCAGCTGCGCTTCGGCCTCGGGCCAATTCGCGGCTCGGATGAAGCGCGCTAGGCCGCGCGCCTCGAGCCAGCGGCCCGAAAGCGACCGCCCCGCCCCGCTCGGCGCAAGCCAGTAGACGCCGTCGAAGCTGGCGGGTTCCAGCACCTCGCTCGGGATCCCCGGGAAAAGCGGCTCTTCGAGCAGCGAAAGCGCGCGGGCCGCGGGCAAGGCCTTCAGCCGAATCAGCTGGCTGGGGGCGCTCTCCTGACCGCGTTTGAGTCGCGCCCGAACGTCCTCGAGCGGCGCGCCGAGCGCTCGCGCCAGAGCGATCTGGGCGCCGGGCCGATCCGCCAGCCAGTCGAGCTCCTGACCCCGGTCGAGCTTGCTGAACAGGGCCGCCAATGAGCGCGGCTGCATGTGCGTATCCGAGGGCCAGTCGCCTGATCGCAGAGCGCTGCGCGCAAGATCGCCGAGGCTCCGGGTGGGAGTCGGCGCCTGCTGCATGAGGTCGCGAAGCCAGCCCATGGGTTCAGTTTCTCACTCGAGCGCAGCAAACTCGCATAATGCATGCATTATGCAAAAATATGCGCGTGAGAGCTTTCAATACACTAGATCCAGCTCAGACCAACGAGGGGTCCATGCCCCAGATCCGCCCACTCCGAGCCAGCAGCTGTGCCGGCCTTCTGGCCTAACGGACGCGCCAGCCGCTGTCCTGGAGCTCCAGGATGTAGCGCCCACCGGCCTCGAGCTTCAGGCCCGCCACGTGCTGGTAGCGCCCGTCGCGATCCAGGGCGCGGGCGTCCCAACGGCCCGGGCCAGCCACGGCGACGCGAGTACGGTTGCCGGTGGCGATGGCGCCGCTCAGCAGATCCCCTCCCCAAACTTGCTGGCCCTCCGGCGAGTCGGGATCCAGCTGGGGAGTGACGCGCTCGGACTTAGCCAGGAACAGATTGTTGATGCTCGCCTCGCCGAGGTTCTTCACCTCGAACTCGATGGCGCCGTCGCCCGTG
>JANNWK010000642.1:0-1681 GCA_031408355.1 Myxococcales bacterium | reverse complement strand
CAGCAGCTGTAGCCTCACGCTCCGAAAACCAGCGCCATCCGAGCGATATTCGGGCTGCTCGGGACTTCATCAGCAACTCGCACCCTATCTCGATTCAATGTCCGATGCCCAGGTCGCGGTAGACGCGGGCCAGCTCGCGCTCTTCATGCTCCCAGGTGAGCCCGTACTTTTCGATCAGCTCGCGAGTCACCACGGGAGGCTGCCAGCTCGCGATGCGGCGTGCAGAAGCCGCGGCGTCGGTCAGATCAATACTCAGACCGAGCCCGCATTCCGAAGTCAACTCGACCTGGGCCCGCGCGCTCGAGGTGATGACCGGCAGTCCCGCCAGGAAGTACTCGAAAAGCTTGTTGGGTAGCGCATATTCGTAGATGCGCGACGAAGGCACGAAGAAGCTGAGCCCGGCATACGCGTGGCGGATGGTGGCGCACAGTTCGGTCTGGGGCAGGTAGTCGAAAATGCGTACCCGCGTTGAGAGTTGTCGGCGCGCTGCCTCCTCCTCGAAGAAGGCGTTCTTCTTGGTCCTCCCAGAGAAGCAGTCGAGCGTGAAATCCATGGGTAGCTGCTGGAGCAGCTCAAGCATGTGGAGCGCTCCCTTTTCCTTCTGCAGCGCTCCGAGGAAGACGAGGTGCTTCCGGCCGTCGCTCAGGTACGAGACGAGAGCTGGATCGCCAGGCCCGTCCGCGAAACGCGCTTCCGGTACGTTGCGCACCACGTACACAGGTTTCTGCGTAAGCGCTCGCAGCTCCTGCTGGATCGGTTTCGAGACGCAGATGACTGCGTCGGCACGACGTAACCCCGCACGATCGATCGCTGCGATGACGCGATTGACTGCTTGCGGAAAGTTCAGGTAGTCAAGATCCTGAAATAGCTCGTGCATGTCGTAAACGGAGCGGTGCTTGACACCACTTAGCGGCCCCAGAAAGAGCGTGTTCCAGTCGTTGTAGTGGATCACGCTCGGCTGGTTCTGCTTGGCCCATTGCGTACAGCCCGAGACGTAGGCCTGAAACGCACGGAGAGCTGTGAGGTTCACCCCGCGTCGAATTGGCTTGGACGAAGCTGAAAGAAATCGGTGAACGTGAACTCCGACGGTGAATTCGTAGGCCGGGAGATCCTCTCGGCCGACGGCGAGGACGTGGACCTCAAAGCCCTGCTTGAGCAGGAACTGACAGGTGCGTTGAACTCGGTTGTCCGAGGTAAAATAGTTGCACACTGGAACGCAAGCCAGCTTCATAGAACAAGGCCTTCGGTGCGGTGTTGGGGACGAACACGGGTCATCGTTGCTTGCTACCCGCGCTCAGCTGAGCCGCCACGAAGCGCCAGTCGAGGGCAAGCGCCAGCAGCGGGATGACGCCGCACAAGGCGAGTCGGAGCAACAGCGGCGCCGTCGCGGCTGAAACCACCAGCGCTGTCACGACCAGAATGAGTAGCGAAACGGCAGCGTAGCGGAACGGTACACGCTGGATACGTCGCGCCATCGCCACCGTAAACAGCATGTTTAGGCCCATGGCCACGGTCGTCGACCAGGCCGCCCCGAGCGCGCCGTACTCGGGAATGAACATGGCGCAGAGGATGATGTTGATGACCGCGGCGGGTGCGGACGCGAGCCAGATCCTGTAGGATTCGGTCGAGCTGCTGAGCACGACGGCGGCCGACACCTGCGCTCCGGTGCGTAGCAACGCGG
>JANNWK010000641.1:0-2807 GCA_031408355.1 Myxococcales bacterium | reverse complement strand
TTTGGCGTCAAGACCGGAATCGGAATCAATCCGGAGGCGCGCGGCCGCATGCCAACGCGCAGTTGGTATACGCGCCGCTACAAGGAAGCGTTCCGCGGGGGATTTACACTGCTGTCGGCGATTGGCCAAGGCGCCGCGACGGTCACGGTCATGCAACTCGCACTGGCCTACGCGGCGATCGCCAACGGCGGCACGCTCTATCAGCCGCAAGTGGTGCGCAGTATTGAAACGAGCGATGGTACGGTGGTGCAGGACTTTCCGCCGCGTGTGCGCCGCTTGATTGAGCCGAATCAAGAGCACATGTCGCTGATCAAGGACGCACTCGAAAAGGTGGTGACCGATCGTGACGGCACGGCCTACAAGGAACGCAGCCCAAGCGTGGACATGGCCGGCAAGACGGGTACCGCCCAGGTGAGTCACGTGACGCCGCGCGGAGTGGACCCAGACAAGGTTTGGTATTTCAATCGAGACCACGCTTGGTTTTCCGGCTACGCACCGTCGCGGTCACCGGAGATCGCCATCGTGGTGCTCGTCGAGCACGGCGGTGGCGGCGGTAAGAACGCGGTGCCGGTTGCCATGCGCGTGGTGCGCGACTGGCAGGCGTTGAAGGAGAAGCGCCTCTCGGCGAAGGGCGACGCTACGCCGAACGGGGGCAAGCCCAACTGATGGCGATCGGCGCGCGTATCTCGTTTCGCCGCGGTCCGGCGCTCGATATGCCGCTCCTGCTGGCCGTCGTGACGATCGTTACGCTGGGCCTCGTCAATCTCTACAGCGCGACGAGCGTGTACGCTGACACCGAAACGCGCGCGCGGCTGGCCGATATCTATGTCTCGCAGGTGTACTGGATGGTTGTCGGGGGCCTGCTCGCGATCTTTGTCGCCGCCATCGACTACCGACATTACGAGCGTTTCGCCGCCGTGCTCTACGCGGGCGGCCTGGTTTCCCTCGGGCTGGTATTCGTGCTCGGTAGCGACATTCGCGGCTCATCGCGCTGGATTCAGTTTGGAAGTTTTACCTTTCAACCGAGCGAGTTCATGAAGGTGCTGCTGGTGCTCGTGATGGCGCGGCACGTGCATAACGACTCGAAGACCGAGCCAAGGACGCTGGTCGATCTCGCGATCCCCGCCGTGCTCATTCTCGTGCCGGTGGCGCTCGTCCTGGTGCAGCCGGATCTTGGCACGTCGCTCATTCTGTCGCTCTCGGCGGGTACGATCCTGCTGATGACCAGGATACGTCGGCGCACGCTGCTGGCGCTCGCCATCGGGGCGGCGATTGCCCTTCCGCTGGCCTGGAACTTCGGGATGAAGCAGTACCAGAAGGACCGCATCACCAGCTTTCTGGACCCGGAGCACGACAAAACCGGCATTGGCTGGCATGCGCTGCAGTCGCAGACGGCGATCGGCAATGGTCAGGTGCTCGGCGAAGGGTTCATGCAGGGCACTCAGAATCAGTTCGGCTTCTTGCCCGACCAATTTTCGGACTTTCCATTCGCCGTGTTTGCCGAGGATTGGGGCTTCCTGGGCTGCTTGCTGCTGCTGTTTCTCTACTGTTTCATCTGCATTTGGGCGATTCACGTGGCGTCCCAGGCAAAAGACCGCTTCGGCGCGGCGCTTGCGATCGGCGTTGGTGCGCTGATCTTTTGGCACGCCGTGTTCAATATCGGCATGGCGATCGGGGTGCTCCCGGTCGTGGGCGTGACGCTGCCTCTGTTCAGCTATGGCGGTTCGAGCGTCGTGACGACCCTCGTAGGCCTAGGCCTACTCATGAACGTTTCCATGCGGCGCTGACCTGCCGGCTTGTGGCAGGGGCGCACGCCGTCCTTTAGTCGAGCTTGAAGAGGTCGTCGAGGTCGTCGCGAGTCAGTTGCTTGGCGCCGCCCGCGTCTTCGCTCAAAACGCTCGCAACCAAGTCCTTCTTCTTGGCCTTCAGCTGAAGAATCTTTTCCTCGATGGTGCCAGCGGCGACCAGTCGATACACGGTGACCACCTTCGACTGGCCAATACGGTGCGCGCGATCCGACGCTTGATCCTCAACCGCCGGGTTCCACCACGGGTCAAAGTGGATGACAGTGTCAGCTGCGGTCAGGTTAAGGCCGGAACCGCCCGCTTTCAAGCTGATGAGGAATACCGGGATGGTGGGATCCTCCTGAAAGCGATCGACCCGCTCGGCTCGATCGATCGTGCTGCCGTCGAGGTACTCGTAGCGGATCTTGTCCTCGTCTAGCGCTTCTCGCACTAGCTTCAACATCGATACGAATTGGCTGAAGATGAGTACCTTGTGTCCGCCTGACTCAACCTCGTCGACCAGTTCGCGCAAGGCAGAAAGCTTGCCGCTGTCGTCGTGGCTGAACTCGCGAGGTAGGCCGAGCAGACGCGGATCACAGGCGGCCTGCCGCAGTTTGGTGAGCCCTGCCAGAATGTGGATCTGACTCTTGGCCACGCCGACGCGCTCGACCTCGCCCATCACGGTGGCCCTGACTTCGCGCAAGACCTGCAGGTAGATGGCCTTCTGATCGGGCGCGAGATCAATGATCTTGTCGACTTCGATCTTGGGTGGCAGGTCCTTGGCCACCTCGATCTTGGTTCGACGCAGGATGAACGGGTGGATGATGGCCCGGAGTCGGGCTGCCTGCTTGGAGTCGCCCTGATCGATAGGTCGAGCGAACTTCTCCTCGAACTTCGGCAGCGGCGGCAGCAGGCCTGGGCTAACGAACTCAAAGATGGACCAGATCTCGCTGAGACGGTTCTCGATGGGCGTGCCAGTCAGGGCCAGGCGCCGCCCAGCGTCGAGTTCCTTGGCTGCTTGGG
>JANNWK010000640.1:0-7561 GCA_031408355.1 Myxococcales bacterium | reverse complement strand
GGCATCGAGATCGACGCGCACGCCCACATCGCCACCGGCCACGACTCCGCCAAGTTCGGCATCAGCGAGAGCGATCTGCCGGCCGCCTACGCGGTCATCGACCAGTCGGGCGGACGGCTCAGCCAGGTCGGCATCTCGGTGCACCTGGGTTCGATGCAGACCTCCACCGAAGCCTACGCGCGCTCGGCCCGCAAGTTGTGTGAGCTGGCTCGCGAGCGCCGTGCCGAGGCCGCGTCGCTCCGCTACGTCGACTTCGGCGGCGGCTTCGGCGTGGACTACGGGGGCGCACCCAGCGTTACGCCTGCCGAATTCGCCCACACCTGCGTGCGTACGCTGCGTGACGCGGGGCTGTCCGACCTGATGATCGTGGTCGAGCCGGGGCGCAGCTTGGTCGCGCCGTTCGGCGTGCTGGTCGCGCGCATCATCCAGACCAAGCGCAGCGCCGAACGCCGCTGGGTCGTGCTCAACGCAGGCATGAACGATTTGCTTCGGCCCGCGCTCTATGCCGCCAAGCACCGCATCGAGCTTTTGGAAAGCTCACCCGGCGAGCCCGAATGGCGCGTGGTGGGCCCCGTCTGCGAGAGCAGCGACGACTTCGGCTTCCACGCGCTCGGCGCCGAGCCTGGAGGTTTGGTCGCCATTCGAGACGCCGGCGCCTACGGCTTCGTGATGGCCAGCGAGTACAACGGGCGTCCGCTTCCGAGCGAGGTGTTCGTCAAGGCAGGCAAAGTGGCGTCGGTCAGCCGCAGCCCCGGCCGGCAGAGCTGGCTCGATCGTCGGCTAGCGTCGTAGGCGACCGGCGCCGCTAGGCCGCGCTACGTGCCGCGCTTGATGGGCTGCGTCGAGGGCTGCCGGGGTGAAGCGCCACGCCCGCTGCTGGCCGGCGAAGGCGTCGGGCTACGTTGGGCCGGGGCACGCGCGACGCTACTGCTACGCCCGCCGGTGCTCACCGGGCTCGCACTCGGGCGCGCGACGCTGGGCGGCGGCGTCGTACCGCGTGGTGGTGGACGCGAGCTGCGCAGCGCTGGCACCGAAGCGGAAGACTCCAGTCGCCGCGCGCCGCTGCCACGGCCAGGTGGCATCGAGCGTGTCCGGTACACCTCGCCGTCGACGACCACCTCCACCCCCAACGAACGACAGCGACGGGCCAGTCGCTCCAGGTCGACCCCCGACGCCAAGAGCAGACCCGCGG
The DNA here is from genome assembly GCA_031408355.1 of Myxococcales bacterium. GTDB lineage: Bacteria > Myxococcota_A > Polyangia > Polyangiales > Polyangiaceae > PMG-095. The sequence goes on along the minus strand of JANNWK010000640.1, from coordinate 6,369 downwards.
GTGGCGAAGGATCGATGAACAGATCCTGCGTCTGCCGGCGGGTGCGTAGCAGCTCGCGAACCTCGGCGTCCTCGACCCACAAAAATCCAGAGGTGACGACGAACTCAGCGCGACCGATCACCGCGCTCGCCTGAGCCAGCGTGCGCGCGATCGGATCCGGCAGGCTAGCCACTTGTTCGATGCGCGCCTGAATGACGTCCGCTTCGAAGCCGGCACCGAGCGCCAGCGCCAGCGTCTGCGCCGTGAGCAACACGTCCAGTGTATTCCCCACCGCGCCAACATCCACGAACGGCGAAAGGGCCAACACGTGTCCGGTGCGAGTCGAAGCGCCGATCCTCAGCGACTGGTTATCAGTGAAGCGGCTGGACTCAACTCCGGAACCGGGCTTCTGACTGCTCGCGGGCACCGCGTCTGACAGGATGGCGCGACCACGCGAGGTGATACGCAGCGTAGGGCCGAGCCCCTCCGCCTCGTCGGCGTCCGCGTCGCCAATGTCCACGATGCCTAGCGAGTGAAGGCTCTCGAAGGCCACCCGCCGCGCGATTTCCGCCGGGGTCACGGCTTCTACGCTCGCGCGCTGCGCCCAGCGCTGTATCAACCTGGCGATGCCCGGCGAACGACTGTCCGAACGCACATAGGCGGCGATTGCCTCCCAGGGGACCCAGCGCCCGTCGCCCAGCTCCTGCAGGGCTTCGAGCAGCAGATCTCGAACGATACCGACAGCGCTGGCCTCGCGCGCGCCATGCGCAACCCGCATCACCTCGCCGTCCGCTCGAGCCTCGTCCCACGCGCCGCCGCGGCGCCAGGCGTCGAACAGTGCTCGCCCGAGCCCCTGCCCGTCGTGCGCCCCGGGCGGCGAAGCCACGCTCACGGCCGAGGGGTCCCACAGCCCGATGGCGCGACTGAGAGCGGCCACGAAGGCCACGCGCTCAGGCTCCTTGCCAAAGCGAGTCGATAGTTTGCTGATGAGCGAGCGCGGCGTGCCGATGTCGGCACGAAGCTCGACCGAGGGATCGCGGACCGTTAGCGCCATTGCGAGCGCGAGCGCGGCGGGATCCTCGGCGAAGCGAGCCCTTCGCGGCGCGTGGTCGTCGGCCAGCACGAGGTTCCTAATTTCTCGGCGCTGGCTTTCACGTTCCAAGCGGCGTGGTGTCCCGACGATGGTCGCCACTTCGTGCGGAATCACGTGACGATTCGGGTGGATGGGCACGAGGTAGCCGCGTCGCTCCAGCGCAAAGCCCACGCCGCGCCGCGACGGCGTGGCGCCGGTAGCTCCTCGAAGACGCAGCGGCTCACGCTCCAGATCGAGCAGCTCGTCGGTTTCGACCTCACCGCCGACCGTGTCCACGGCCGCCAGGAGCTTGCGCTCGAGCGGCGCCAACTCTTCGAGCTCACGGGCCAGCCGGACGGGGTCGGTCAGCACCTCCCAAGCCGTCTCGAGAGCCAGCGCCATGGGCGGCGTGGCCGGCCGACCGAGGTAGTGCCCCGCGATGCTGCCTTGCACATCCTGACTAGCCTGTGAAAGCAGGGCGCGGACGCCACGCGGATCCTCCCCCTCCCACGTACGCAGCTGGAGCATGAACGCAATCGGCAGCAGGAGTTCGACCCCCTTTTGCGCGCCGCGGACAAAGACGATGCCGCGCGCTACCAGCGGTTCGACGGCCGGCGGCATGCTGGCCGCGAGAAGCACGCCCTTGGCCTCGGCGATGCGGTAGAGCAACTCGCGCGTGGGCCCAGGCAAAAGCCCGGTGTCGCGGATCTCCGGCAGCTGGAGGAGCATCCGGGCGACCTGCGAAGGCACGTCGATGCGCTTGGCGTCGTCCGTGCGGATCTTCAACCGGGCGATCAAGCCCTCGAGCTCACGCTCCGGCAGGACGCGGAGCAGCTCCACGAGTCGAATCGGGACGCCAGGCCTCTCGGTCGGTCCGCGGTCGCTGCGTGAGGAACTCATAGATCCTGGTAGCAAACCGCGAAACCCCCAGGCTGTCCAGTCGCGCCCCGTCACTCCCGCGAGTTGTCCCCGCAGGGTGGTTCGAGACACGGGCCTGCGCCGCCCGAGCTCGCTCGGAAAGCGCCGATTTAGCGCCGCGCCGGAAGGTGGTAGTTGTCTCCCCAGGTAGCATGCAAGCGCTCGTCCCGTTTCGAGATCCGCTCTGCCGGCGCCCCTAATCCAATGATCCTTCGGGACCCCGTCCACGGCTTGGTTTCGTTCGAGACCGATGAAGAGGCCATCGTGCCGGCGCTGCTTGAGGCCCGCGAGGTTCAGCGACTGCGCCGCGTACGACAAACCGGGCTCGCTTCCCTCGCCTACCCGGGCGCGGACCACACTCGCTTCGCCCACGCCATCGGCTCGGCCCACGTCATGACCCAGCTCATTCGCCGGTTGCGCTCAATCGACGAGCAATTGCCGTACTGGCAGAGAATGACCAGCGAGCGCGCCCGCGACGCCCTGGCGGCCGCTCTGCTCCATGACGTGGGGCACGGCCCGTTCTCGCACTTGTTCGAGCAAGCGCTGCCGCAAACCCGTCACCACGAAGAATGGACCCGCCAGATCGTGCTCGATCCGAGCACGGAGGTAAACCGCATCCTGGCAGGTTTCGACTCGGGCCTGCCTGAACGCGTCGCCAACCTGGTGGCTGGCAAGCACGAGCTCACGTTCCTAGCGAAAGCGGTCAGCGGCACTTTCGACGTGGATCGTTGCGACTACCTGCTACGCGACGCGCACGCGACGGGGGTCAACTACGGCTCGTTCGATCTGGACTGGCTGCTCCGAAGCTTGTGTTTCGGCGTGCCCGCCACTCCCGACGCAGCCCCCCCGTTGGCCATCGACGGTGCCAAGGGCATCCCGGCGATCGAATCCTTCTTGCTTGCCCGGTTGTTCATGTTTCAGCAGGTCTATTTCCACAAGACGGAGCGGGCTAGTGAATGGATGCTGGCCAAGATCTTGGAAAGAGTAGGCCGTTTGGCCCAGGAGGGGACTCGCCTCAGCGCAACGCCTCGCGCCATCTCCGACATCGCGCGCACCGGCGAGTGCTCACTCAAGGACTATCTGGCGCTCGACGACGCGACGCTGTGGGTGGCGTTGACGGCATGGTGCGAAGCCGCCGACCCGGTGCTGTCTGACCTCTGCCAGCGTTTCGCGGCGCGCAGGCTGTTTAAGACCTACGAGCTGTTCGGCGAGCAGGCCACACCGAGGGCGCGACTGCTTGCGCACGACGCGCTGAAGGCGCTCGCGAGCGAGGCCGGCCTCGACCCCGAGGTGTATGTGGGGCTCGACGCGGCTTCCACGGTGGCTTTTGACGACTCCGCTGAGCCGCTGAGCGTGGTCTTTCCCAACGGCGTCAGCCGCGCGCTGTCGGACGTTTCCTTTTTGCTCGGACGCCTGCGGGGCGAACGCATGGAACGCGTACGCCTACTGTTTGCGCCGGAGTTGCGCGAACGCGTGGCTTCCAGCTTCGGTCCCGAGAGTGTTCCGTGAGCAGGGGACGGAGCGCTCGAATCGCTGGCGCTTGCGCGCTTTTGACCTGGCTGGCCGTTGGCTCCGCGCGCGCCGAAGCGAGCACGGAGCCGAGGCGCCACTCGCACGTGCCGCTCCCCGGCTCCGACGGCGTGTACGCTCGCTTCGACGGTGACCTAGCGTTCTCCCTGGCGGTCGGCGCCGAGTTCGAGACCGGCGAGCCCAGGGCCTCGCTACGCGCCGCAGGGCACTACCTCTGGACCGCCGGAGCCTACCTTCGCTACGCGGACGCGCTCGGCGGCGCCGGACCGCGTGCCCAGCGGGTCCTATCCTTCGGCGTCGACCTTCGGCCGCTGTTTCTGCCCCGCTTCGCCCTGGACAACGAGCAGGGGCCGGCGTTTCTGGATCTCAGCCTCGACTCATTCGCGCTGACCGGCGGCGCCTATCTCGCGCAGCCTCAGGGCGGTGAGTTCATAGACGAGCGGGGCTTCGAGGCCGGGCTGGGACTCGGCCTGCCCCTGCTGGGCACAACGGAGGGGCCCTGGCTCGAAGCGCGCGCGGAGCGGCGCTTCCCGGACACCGCTTCGGCGAGCTGGCTCGTGTCCGTGCTCGTCTCGTGGCACACGCTCACGCTGTCGGCTCGTCCATAGACGGCGCAGGCACGAAGGCTCTGAGCACCCCGTCGGCTTGCGCCTGAGCCACGTGCTCATCCACCGCTGCGCGCTCCCGGCCCAAGTAGTCCGTCACCGCTCGGCTGAGCTGCGGATGCCGCAGGTAATGCGAACTAAAGGTGACGCTCGGCTCGAAGCCTCGAGCCAGCTTGTGTTCGCCCCCGGCGCCGGGCTCGAACCTCACAAGCCCACGCCGAATGCACTCGTCGATGCCAAAATAGAAGCAGACGTTGAAGTGAAGGAAGGGGATCTCCTGGGTGGCACCCCAATAGCGACCATACAGGCTATCCTTGCCCAGCAGGTTGAATGCACCCGCAACCAGCTTGCCGGACTGCTTTGCCAGCACGACATGGAGTTCTTCGGGCATCGTTTTCGCCACTTCCTCGAAGAACTCGCGGCACAAATACTGCCGACCCCAGGCAAACTTCTCGACCGTTGAGCGATAGAAGTCGAAGACATAGTCGATCAGCGCGGGCGTTAGCTCTTTGCCGGAGAGCGCGACCAGCTCCACGCCACGTTGCTCCATTTCTCTGCGTTCGCGGCGTACCTGGTGGCGCCGCTTGCTGTTCATGCGCGACAAGAAATCGTCGAAGCTAGCGTAGCCTGGGTTGGTCCAATGAAACTGCACGCCTCGACGTTCGACGAGGCCTAGCCCGGCCAGCTGCTGGCTCTCCTGCGCGCTAGGGAACAGCACATGCACGCCGGAGACCGGCAGCGCCTGCGCCAGTTGGGGCAGCGCGTGCGCGAAGGCCGCGAACACGCGGGCGCGATCGACACCGGGCCGGATCAGAATGCGTGGGCCTGTGGCCGGGGTGAACGGCACCGCCAGCACAAGCTTCGGGAAATACGGGCTTCCGAGCACGCCCTCGGAGTGACGTGCCCAGGCGTGATCGAACACGAACTCGCCCTCGCTGTTGGTCTTCACGTACGCCGGCGCCGCCGCGACGCATTCGCCGGCTTCGTGGAGGGTGATGTGCTGTGGCAGCCAGCCGCGCGCTTCTCCGACGCAGCCCGTGCGTTCGAGCGCGTCGAGCCAGGCGAACGCGAGGAACGGTGGGCGATCCGCGGGCAGGAGCCGGTTGTACTCAGCCTCGCCCAGCTCTCTGAGTGAACGATGGGTTCGCAGTTCGAAGCCGCCAGCGTACTCGGCGCTCACAGGAACTTCCTCAGGCGGTAGAAGATGGCCTCAACCAGACGCGACCCGAGCGGGCGCCCCTCGAACTCGTGGGCTTGAACCTCACGGCTCAACAGGAGATCCTGCTCGAAAGACTGCTCAACCTGGGCGGCGAACTCCCGGTCCAGGACGCTCGCGTTCACCTCCAGGTTTCGGCGCAGCGACATGTAGTCGAAGTTGAAGGTGCCGGTCGTGCACCATTCACCGTCAATGACCGCCGTTTTGGCGTGAAACATGCCCGTTTGCCACTCGAAAATGCGCACGCCCGCTCGCAGCAGCCGACGATAGGTAGCACGCCCCGCGTGCTTCACCGCCTCCACGTCACTGTGCGCCGGGACGATGATCTTCTCGGCTACCCCGCGCTGGGCGGCGCCGACACGCGCGGTGCGCACGACGCGATCGGGCACGAAGTACGAGTTGGAAATACAAACGCTGCGCTCGGCCACCCGCAGTCGCGCCGCGTATTCGCGCGCGATCTCATGACGATCACGATAGTAGCGCTCACCGAGGACTCGTACCGGTACGAGCCGCTGGCCGACCTGGGCCACGACCGGGCCCGGCTGCAGCAGGAGGAGTGGCGGGCACTTGTCGCGGCGCCAAGCACGCTGAAAACAGCGGGTGAGCCCGGCGACACCCGGACCCTCGATGCGCAGCACATCGTCCCGCCAGCCACCACCGCCCTCTTCCTTGGGAAGCCACTCATCGGCCAGGTTCAGGCCTCCGGTAAAACCGATTTGTCCATCAACGACCAATATCTTCCGATGGTCGCGCGTGGACAAGTGCGCCAGCGAGAACTCGAAGCGCCGGCGCCAAGGCACCACCGGATTGTACTCGAGCACGTGCACGCCCCGCTGCTCTAGCTCGCTAAACATCTTGCGGTCCGTCCCGAGCGACCCCACCGCGTCGTAGATGACGGCCACTTCGACCCCGCGTTCGCGCGCCTTCGACAGCGCCTCCGCAAAGCGCCGCCCGGTGCGGTCTGAGCCAAACCAATACATTTCCAGCAGGATCTGCCGCTCTGCTTGGTTTATGGCGTCGAGCATCGCCGGAAAGGCCTGCCGACCGTC
>JANNWK010000639.1:0-4773 GCA_031408355.1 Myxococcales bacterium | reverse complement strand
CAGACGCCAACCGAGGTCTTTGGCATGGTACTCGGACGCGACGAACAGCGTGCGGCCATATCGATTCGCGCTATGCACCGGATTGATCGGCACGGGCACGCCAAACCCGTTCGCCGCGTCGAGCTGGGTCAAGGTTGGGCTGAAGCGGCGAGCGGTGTTGGTGTAGTCCACCCACTGCAAGAGCTGCACGTAGGAGGTGCCATCGAACGCGAGGCCGCCAACGCCCGGCGTTGCCCACTTCTTCTTGTCAGTGAGGGTGCCCGTGGTCGGATCGAACAGTGCCGTCCACGAATCCGCATCGGACGACGTTACATGTTGGTTCCAGCCCAGGACCATGTTCGTGCCATCAGTGGCCACCATTTGCGGATAGGCGTAGGTCACCGTGTCGACTGGGATGGGAGCCAGCACCGCGCCAGTCGCGCTGCGCATGCGCAGCACTGCGAACCCGGTTTGGGTGCGCGCGAGCGCGGTGAAGGTGCGCATGTTCGCGGGCAGCGCGTCGTTGGCGCCAGCGGCTAGGAAGCCGAGATACTCGGGCAACAGCTGCTTGGACGGCGAGTCGATCGGGTTGCCATCCAAATCGATGCGGTAGCCGTTGATACCACCGTTGCCCGGGTTGGTCAGGGCAAAAAACTGACTGCCGTCGCTTGCCACCGCATGCAGTGACTGATTTTCCAACAGATCCTTGCCCTGGCCAAGCGTGCGGCCATCGCAGCTGAGTTTGCGTGCCTTGTCGGTGATCAACAGATAGCTGCTGTTGGAGGCGTAGACTTGCAGTGCGGAGTTGATAGCGAGTTCTGTAGGATCGGCCGTCATCGGTTCACCAGTGACACCGTCGAACGCTTGCACGAAGGTGCGGTGCTCGCCGCCCGGAACGCTGCGGACACCGCTCAGCATAAAGTCGCGGCCATTGGAAGCCAGCAGCGGCGCGCCCGCGGTTTGGTAATAGTTGAGCACACTGAGGTTGCTGGTGCTGACCGCGCTGCCCGACGTCACGGCGAAGCCAAGGGTGCTCACGCTGTCGGCGATGCCCAAAACGGCAACGCCTTTGGAGCCCACTTGCCTGCGAGCAATCGCTGCAGTGTCGTCGATCACCGAGGTACCGCAAGCGGCCGACGAGGCCGACCACGGTGCGAGCGGAAAAGCCTGCACATATTGCCCTGTCGAATGCCAGGTCACGTACAGGTTGCCGCCTTCGACGGATGCCGTAGGGTTCAAACCCATACCCACGCACAGCACTCGCGAGCCCGGTAGCTGGTTGAAGTCATCGTCAGGGGTCGAGCACGACGCCGTCGCTGGCGCGCACCCGAGTCGCTTGCAGCTTGTTCGAGTCGAACCATACCACGATGTTGTTGGCGCCGTCGTACGCGACCGTGGGAGTCCCGGCAAATCCGGTGTTATACCCCCACTTGCTGAACTGGATCGGTGCGTTGTCGAGTAGGGCGCCCGTGCCGGCCGCGATGCGATACAGGTTGCCTCCGTGCACAAAAGCAAACTGGTTAGGTCCCGCGACTAGACCGAGTGGCTCGTCTGATAGCGGCGCGCCCAGGTCGATGCCCGAGGTAGGTGTCTGCACGACCCCGTCGATCAGACGCAAGCCGATGAAGCGGCTTGGTACGCCCTGGCGATAGACCAGCAGCTGCTCGCCGCTACCGTAGGTGCTTGTCCTCGGAGCGGAGTACGAGTCCTTGGTAACTGCGATGGAGACTGGCGGGACGTCACTCACTACCCCGGTCGAGGCCGACACCGACACCCATTGGAAGGTGTCCGGGGCGAGGTAGCTATTGAGCCACGTTACCAGGAAGTCGGTTGCCGTGGCGGCCACGGTTAGGTTGCTTGCACCTGCGTACTGAGCCGAGACTTCACCCAACACAATCACGTCGGTGTCGAGCGACATGCCATCCAACTTCACGCGGCGTGCTACCGTCTGCCCCTCTTGAATCCAGGCAACCAAGCAGGTCGTCGGGTTGCAATCCACTGTGGCGCCACCGGCCTGACCCCCCGGCGAACGTGCGCCCGTCACCAGGACCATCTTCGAGGAGACGACGGGGTCCAGTACCGCCGGATACGCCGCGCTCTCCACGACCGCCGCCGGCACCGTGAGCACGATATGACCCGCCTGATAGCGACTGTTGACCGGCGTCTTGCGACCCGTGGCGTCGACCCAAGTGGCAACGCCGTAGCTGATCTCACGATTGCTAGCGCTGAAACTGAGTGCCCCGTCTTTGATGGTGGCGCCCGTCAAACCCGAGGTCTCGAGCCGAACGACCAGGTCCCCCGTGCCCGAAGGACGCTGCGCGAACCGGAAGCTTTGCTCCACGCCGCTCGGCACGATGTCGAACCGCTCTTCAGCGAGAGTGCGGTCGACCACGAGCGACATGCCCTGTGCGCGGATGTCACGGCTCGAAACCACCTGACCTCCGTCGCGACCGATGCTGACGACGTTGATCGATGGCTCGCGAGCGTCGTTTCCCCCGCCACCCAGGTGTAGCCCGTGATCGTCCACGGCCACGGTAAACCCCGCCAGCTTGGCCTTGAAACCCTGATCCTTCTGGGCGACCCAGCCGCGCCCGCCACTAACTACGCCGACAGCAGGCGCGCTACCACGACGTTGCGCGGCTTTGGTGCTCGTCGTCGTTGCCCCGTCCGAGCAACCTGCGCCGTAACCCATTAGCAGGCTCGCGCCCGCGCCGACACACAGCACCTGCACCACCGCACCACAACCCAACCACTTTTTCATAGCAGGCGGACCCTATCACCAAGCCCGTCGAGGGTGAATCGTCGAGCCTAACTTGAGTGGCGCGACGATCGTACGGTCGGCCAGGTCGAACCGATGTGTTTCCGCCTTCCGCGGAAAAAAGGAGTGCGTTGGGCTGTCGCCCGCGCTCCACGGCAACGGAACACCCAGCGGATCAGAACGCCGCGAGTTGATTCAGAAAACATCGGGGAGGCGCCCGGAAATGAAGCGGCCTCCGGGCGCGCCGAAAACAGGCGGTAGGGCCGCGATGGGGTTGGTCGTGTCGATAGCGACGCTGCCTGCGAGCGCTCGGCGAGGGTGCCCCAACCTAACCCAAACCCGGGTCGCGCCAGCGCGGGGCACCTCCTACGGACTGAGAGCGGTCCACGGGGCCGGCGCCTCGCGCGACTGAGCGCTCGCGAGCTAGAGTACGGGGCCCCATGTCCGCCAAAGCTCCCGTCTTAGCTACGCTCCTCGTCTCGTGCCCAGACAGGCGCGGTATCGTGGCGGCGATGGCCCAGACCCTGTACGGGCATGGCGCCAATATTCTGGACTCCGATCAACACACCGATCAGGTCGCTGGACTGTTCTTTCAGCGCATCCGTTTCGATGTCGCGGAGCTGATGACCGATCGCGTCGCGCTCGAGCGCTCGATCGCTGAGCTTTCGGAACGCTTCGCCATGAGTGCGCGTCTGCTCTACGCGGCGCGCCCCAAGCGCATCGCTGTCTTCGTCTCGAAGTACGACCATTGCCTGTACGATCTGCTGCTCCGCCAGCGAGGTGGCGAGCTGAGCGGGGAAATTGTCGTGGTCTTGAGCAATCACGCGGAGCTTGCTGCGGTGGCGCAGCAATTCGGGGTGCCCTTTCATGTATTCTCGAAGACGCCCGAGACCAAGCCTGCACAAGAGCAGGCCGAGCTTGGGCTGCTCCGTGAGCTAGAGGTCGACCTCGTCGTGCTGGCTCGCTACATGCAGCTGATTAGCTCGGAATTTTGCGAGGCCTACGCTCAACGCATCATCAACATTCATCACTCGTTTCTGCCCGCCTTCGTCGGTGGCAAGCCGTACCATCAGGCCTATCAGCGAGGCGTGAAGCTGATAGGCGCGACGGCCCACTACGCGACCGAAGACCTCGACGCAGGTCCGATCATTGAGCAAGGCGTGGTGCAGGCCTCGCACCGCGATTCGGTTGAGGATCTGGTGCGCAAGGGGCGGGACCTAGAGAAGGTTGTCTTGGCGCGCGCGGTACGCTCGCACCTCGACGACCGCGTTCTGGTCTACGGCAACAAGACCGTAGTGTTTGACTAACCTCGGGGACGGTTCAGAGCGGCTTGGCCTTGCCCGCCGCCTCGATAGCCTGCTCCAGTGCACCGGGACTGAAGCCCACCTGGATCTGCCCCATCACATCGATGACCGGGATCGACGCGCCGCTGCGCCCGACGCGGGCCAGCTTCTTTCGCATCTCGTCCGCGGCGACCTCATTCTCTTCGATGTCCTTCTTGACCACCGTGACCCCACGCTGCTTCAGATAGCGCTCGGCGTCGTGGCAAGGCTTGCACCAATCAGCTCCGTAGATAATGGCCACAACGCCGCTGGCAGGTGCGCGCTTGGTGTCGCGTGGGTTTGGCTTGGCGTCCGCCCCGCCGCTCGCGGGCGGAGAGCCTGCGCTGGGCGCGGCGCTCGGTGCCAGCGCCTCCATGCGAGCCTTGCGCTTGCTGGCGCCCAACTCTTCCCATTCGGCGCGCGGCATGGTCTTTAGGCGGTAGGCTCCCGTGGCCGTCGTTTCGTCAAGGTTTGCCACGTAGACGAGCTTGCCGGTGCCTTCCTCGCGGTTGGTCACGACGACCCGCACGGTGCCGCGCGCTGCCGCCGGTACCTCAGCGGGTTTCTGCGCGACGATGAAGTCGCCCTTGTCGTCGATCCACGTAAGCAGCAGGTTGGGCGAGTCAGCCCGGACCTCCAGCGTGGGAAGCTCGGCGGCTTTTGGTGTGGTGCCCGTGCCGTCCGATTTGTCACTGGTCGCTCGCTTGCACCCAG
>JANNWK010000638.1:0-11348 GCA_031408355.1 Myxococcales bacterium | reverse complement strand
GAAAAACAGCGTTGAGTTCGCTGTCATCTTTGTATTGGCTGCGGCCGAGCCACACATTGAGGTCGTTGACCTGGGCCAGCTCGTCAGACCAGGTTCCTCGTCCAACTTCGATGCCGTCGACGTAGAGCGCAAGCACGTTGTCAGCATCGTCCGCCACCGCCACGACTTGGCTCAAGGTCTGCGGGAGCGGCTCGGCACCGACAACGTCGAACTGCTGCTCCCAACCGCCCAGCGAGTAGCCGATGGACATCACGCCGGTGCTCGAGCTCGGGGTGAGGAAAAGGTAGGTGCTGCCGGCGGCTTGATTGTTCTCCGGCACGGCGGCGGTCGAGTCACCAAAGTCGAAGATGCGCTGCCAGCTACTGCCGCCACCCCAGGTGACCCAGGCCTCGAACGTGGCATTTGTCAGCGAAGACAGCAGGCCGTTTGGCAGATCGACGTAGGCGCCGACCGCACCGCCTCCCAGCAGCACGACGCCCTTGCCATCGAGCTTCGAAAGCGTCGAGCCGCGCGCGATCACCCCATGGGCGACGCCGACGCGATCCTGCACTGCCGTGCCGGTGCCCTCGAAGTCGTAGCGATGGGCCAGTAGCGACTTGAGGATCAGACAGTCGGTGCCGGCAGCCGAGGCTACGTCGGGCACGCCGCAGCCGCATTCGCCCGGCGCAAGCTTGTCCGGATCGTCCGGGCACCCGTCACCGGGCGCGCCACCTTCGCCGCCGCTCGACGGCTCGATACCCGAGTCGCCGCTGGCACCAGCCACGTCGAGTGGACCGCCGGCGCTCGGGGAGATGCCTCCGCTCGTCCCGCCAGAACCCACCCCGCCGCCGCTGGGGCCGACCCCGGCTGACCCGCCCACGCCGCTCCCTTCGCTCGGCCGTTCATACACCGAGCACGCGAAGGCGAGGAGCGCGCAGCTGCCGACCCAACTTCGTGGGCCGAAACTAGCCACTCCGGGCCGGCGAGATCGGTCGAACGGCAACCTAGGCACAGCCCTACACAGTAACACGCGACGCGAACTTGCAAAGGCGCGACCTCCGGCTCGTCTCTGTCTCTCGTGCTGTCGTGGCTGTGCTGTCGTGGCTGCGCTGTCGTCGCTGTCGCCGTTTGTGTGAGCTTGTAGGTGCAACCATGAAGAAGAGCAGCGGCTCGGAACTCGCGAAGAAGCTTGGGATCTCCCCCGCCCGTGGGATGGAGGCCATCATCAAGGCGCAACTCATCAGCGCCGTGTTGAAGTCAGCGGCGAGGGCGAAGCTCACGCACGCCGAACTCGCCAAGCGTTCGGGGCTCCCGAGGAGCGCGGTGACGGGAATTCTGTCAGGGAGCCTCCAGAAAGTCACGATCGACCGCGTGCTTCGGCTGGTGGAAGCGGCCGGCCTCGTCGCAGAAGTTCGCGTGCACTCGGCGGCGTAGGTTCGTCTGTCGACCTCGTCGGAGCCAACGTCTGCCGTCCATCGCACACCAGCCGCCGCACGCCGGCGGCCGCACCCTAGGCTTCGAGCGCGGCAAGACCCTCGGTGACGCGCGCCTGGTGGGAGGCGCTCTGTTCGCCGAACTCTGTGATGTTGCAGCCGACGGCGTTCAGCAGCGAGAAGACGAGCTTGTTGGTGTTTTCGCCGGGCGCGTTCAGGTGCACGCCCCGGCGCAGCCTGCCGCCGGCCGTGCCGGCGAGCATGATGGGGTAGTCCTTCTGCGAATGGCTCCGCCCTTCGGAGCAGTCGGAGGTTGCGAGGATTGCGCAGTTGTCCAGCAGCTTTCCCGGACCCTCGGCGATGGCGTCCAGCGTGGTGACCAGCGTGGCAAACTGCTCCATGTTGTGGAGAATGCTGCGGTGCACGAGCGGCTGATCGCCCCCCTCTTCGTGGGTCAGCGCGTGCTGATCTTGATTGAATCCGGGGATCGGGTAACGAGTGAGGGCTACCGCGCCAGTCAGCTGCAGCGTAAACACGCGCGTTAGGTCACAGGCGAGCGCCATGCCCAACAGTTGGCTCATGAGCAGCATGCGCGGCGCCAGCAGCTCCTGGCCTTCGTCGTTGTCGTCTGCCAGTTCGCTCGGCACGCCTGGGAGCAGACAATTGGCGCTCAACAGCGTTGGGGCGGACTCAAGGCGTTTTTCGATCGAGCGGAGGTGAGTAAAGTGCTCGTCGAGCCGGGCCTGATCAGAGGCCCCCACATTGGCCCGAAGCGCGGCCAGATCCAGCTTGACGGTGTCTAGGACACTGCGACGTAGCGCGAGCGTCTGGTCCAGTACGGGGGTTGCGCCGGGGGCCTGAAATCCGGAAAAGAGTCGATCGTAGAGCTTGCGTGGATCGCCCTCGCCTTCGATGGGCGAACTGGCGTTGCTCCAGGAAGTGTAGGCGTACAGGATGCCCTGGCCAAGAACCGCCTTGGAGATGCGTAGCTGCAGCGACTGAAACTTCGTCCCGGCTCCGATGCTCCTCCCCGCTAGTTGGTCGAAGCTCTCGCTCGTGGGCGCGATATTCTTCGGAGAGTCGCTGATGAGCTGGGCATGGTGGCCCGTGAGCAGGCCGGCTCCGCCCTCGTGGCCGTCGGTTCCTGCCGTAAAGTTGTCCATGCCGCTCACGACGGTGATGCGGTCCGTGAGCGCGGCGAGTGGCGCTGTCTGTTCGTTCGGACTCCAACCGGCGCCCAGTGTCACAGGTTTCCAGCGCTCCGGGTGGACGCCGTTCCCCCAAAAGAACACGCCGAGCCGCTGCGGCAGGCTGCTGCCATCCGCCAATGCCGTACCGTTCGTGTTCAGCATGGACTCGAGCAGGGGCAGAGCCACCATGCTCGAAGCTCCACCCAGAAGTGCGCCACGGAGCAAGCCGCGGCGCGAAACCCGCGGGCCGCGCAGGCTGCTTGTGTTGAGCTTGAAGGTGGTCATTTTGGCTCTCCAGCGCGGCGAAAGTCAGGACTTAAAACGAGCGCCAGCGCCAACGACCGGAAGCGGTGTCCGCTCTGCGCGAACGCTTCGGTCAAACCGGCGAGGAGCGGCGCCTCATCGGGCGCTTCTTCGCGACCGAGCGCAAAGCGAAACAGGTTGCGCGTGACGCAGGCCGACACTTCGGGACGCTGCCGGAGCACACCCGCTAGCTCCGGCAGCGAGCCAAACGCCACGCCGTCGAGCTCGCTGGCGGTTTCGAGTGGTAGACCAGCATCGTCGTCGCGCCAGACCCCGAGCGCGTCGAAGTGCTCCAAGGCGAGCCCAAGCGGGTCCATGAGGGAGTGACAGGCCACGCAGCTGGGGTTGTACTGGTGCACCTCGAGGCGTTGACGGGCTGTGCGGGGACCGGTTGCGGCGCTGTCCTCAGGCAGACTGAGCGAAACGTTGGGCGGAGGGGGTGGAATGGTCTGGCACAGCAGCGTTTCGCGAATGAACTGGCCGCGTCGGGTGGCCGAAGCCGAGGAGGCGTGTGAGCTGCCCGCCAAGAACGCGGCTTGCCCCAGCAGGCCCCGCCGCCGCCCATCGTCGGGCAAGAGGACCGGCACAAACGCGGTTGCGCTCGCGATTGCGGGTTTGGGCAGCCCATACAGGCGCGCTAGCTCGGCGTTGACGAAAGTCTGGCGCGTGTCCAAGAGATCGAGAAAATCGTGGTCTTCCTCGAACACCACGCGTTCGAAGGCCAACAGCGCCTCGCTGCGCATCGACGCGCCAAGGCTGGGAGTAAGCAAGGGAAAGAGGCTGGCAACGTGGGGCAGATCGTCCAGGTTAGACAGGTGGAGTGTTTCCGCCATGTAGCCCTTCAAGCTCTCACGGGCGAAGCCGGAGTCGAGCAGGCGCTCCGCCTGTAGCTGAAGTCCGGCATCGCTGGCCAGCCCACCCGATGCCGCGCTTTCGAGCAGCACGTCATCAGGGAGCGCGTCTTCCAGGAAGAAGGAGAGTCGGCTCGCCAACTCATAGGCATCAAGAACGCGCGCGGCCCCAGCGCCCATTGTAGGCAAGCCGAACTCGCGCCGGTACAAGAACAGCGGCGACTGGAGCATCGCGGCCAGCACGGCCTCCGCCGTCGCTGACGCCCCACCGACAGCAGAACCCGCTTGTGTCCCTAGACTGACATAGCGCGTCAGCTCATCCTGGCTGAGTGGCCGCCGGAAGGCTCGCCGTCCGAAGGAACCGACGAACTGCTCAAGACAAGCCACACTGGGAGCCGGCTGGGCAGGACAGGGCAAAAGCCGCTGCAGGGCTTCGGGCGACGTGACCGCCTGAGCCGCTAGCGCGAGAGCTGCGTCCTCGAAGCGCTCCACGCTCCGCTCGGCGATGCCCAGCGTGCTCGCCCCCACCGAGAAATACCCGGCGATCGCGACATCCGGGGCTAGGTCGTCCGGTAGGGTCAACTGGTCGCCCAGGAGCCGACTTACCGACTTGGCATACTGGGAGCGCGTTAGGCGACGCAGGCGCGCCGGAGCCGAGCTTGGGGTGTCCAGGGTAGCCCCCCCACCGGCACCTCCGGCGGCAGCCGACCCTGGCTGCTGGGCGGACTGAGAGCCTGGGCGCTCGAGATCGCCGGTGCACGCGCCCGAAAGCAGCGCGATCACCCCGAAGAGGAGCGGCACGCTTCGTTCGAAGCACGCCCTGCTTGGGACTGAGGGCATCAATAGCTAGCTGCCGCGGGCCGCTTGGATTGGTCCACCTCTTTGAACAGACGGTCAGAATTAGGCAAACCTGGAACCGTAAGGCAGACTTTCGGATCGTGAACAAAATAGATCCACCCGCGCGCGCGCCTTCGCGCACCAAGGCCGCCATGATGCGATGTGCCCAGCGCCCCAGTCACTTGACGGCCACCTTGCTCACCCTGGCCGGCTTGACTCTAGCCGGCTCGGCTGACGCGGCCCCGCTCAGTAGGCACCCCAGCAACGGGCACTACTTCCTGTTCCGCGACAGCCCTACCGTGCTCATCACCTCGGGCGAACACTACGGCGCGGTCATCAATCTGGACTTTGACTACGTGGCCTACCTTGACGAGCTCGAGGACAAGGGGCTGAACCTCACCCGCCTGTTCAGCGGGACCTACGTCGAGCGTCCGGACAGCTTTGGCATCCAGAAGAACACGGTGGGGCCACTCGACGGTCGCTTCCTCTCACCCTGGGCCCGCAGCCAGACGCCGGGCTACGCGGCGGGGGGCAACAAGTTCGACCTCAGCAAGTTCGATGACGCCTATTTCACGCGCTTGAAGGACTTCGTGAGCAAGGCGGGGGAGCGCGGCATCGTTGTCGAGTTCGTGTTGTTCTGCGTCGTCTACGAGGACAGCATGTGGAACCTGTCGCCAATGAAGGCCAGCAACAACGTCAACGGCATCGGCAACGTCGACCGCACCACCGCCATGTCGACGAACAACGGCGGGCTGCTTGCCATCCAGGATGCGTTTGTGCGCAAGGTGGCCCAGGAGCTGGAAACCTTCGACAACGTCTACTACGAGGTGGTCAACGAACCGTACATTGGCAACGGGGTGACAGACGCCTTTCAAGAGCACATCATCGCCACCCTGGCAGACGCCGAAGCGGGCTTCGCCGCGCCTCACCTGATCGCCCAGAACTACTGCAATGACACGTGCCAGGTCAACGCACCGAATCCTCAAGTTTCCATTCTCAACTTCCACTACGCCGCCCCACCCAGCGCCGTGGCTACGAACTACGGCCTCAATCTAATCCTGGCCTTCGACGAGACGGGCTTCCAAGGCGGCGGCGACGACGCCTACCGCAGGCAAGCCTGGCCCTTCATCGTGGCGGGAGGAGCGCTCTTCAGCAATTTGGATTACTCGTTTACGCCCGACAACGAGGCTGGCGACTTTAACCACACGAGTTCACCCGGCGGTGGGAGCGCCGCGTTCCGCAGCCAGCTCAAGGTGCTGAAGGACTTCATTCATGGCTTCGACTTCATCGACATGCAACCTGCCCCCAACGTCATCAAGGCAGGCGCCCCGGGCAACTCCTATGTGCTGGCCGAGCTGGGTCATCAATACGCCATCTACCTCGGCAGTGGCACCAGCGCTGAGCTGCAGGTCGAGCTGCCGGCCGAAAGCTACGTGGCAACGTGGCTCAACACGAAGACAGGCGCCCTAGCGAAGACGGAGCCCTTCACGCACGCCGGCGGAACGCGCACACTGAGCTCCCCCGCCTACGACCAAGAGATCGCACTGTCGATCAAGTCGCAGGCCGAGATCGCCGAGGTCGACCCGCTGCCGATGGGCGGGGCGGGCGGGCAAGCCGGCGCTGGCGGCGCTGGTAGCGGTGGCAGTAGCACCGGGGGCAATGCCGCCGGACCGAGCGCCGGGACGTCGGGCGCAAGCTCGCAGGGCGGCATGAGCGCGATCCCGGGCCCCACCGGAACCGCTGGCCACTCGGGCACAGTCGGGGTCACCGCTGCAGGCCCTGCCGACCCCAGCGGCTGCGCCTGCCGCAGCAGCACACCCGGCGCTGGCGCGGGCAAAGCGTGGAGTTTTGCGGCCTTGCTGACCGCGTTGGGGGTAGCGCTGGCGCGTCGCCGACGCGTCGCCGCCAGCCGGTAGTTTACTCGGCGGCCATCGGCAAGCGGCGGCGACCATCCGCCGCGCGAGTCACAACGCTCAGCGGCCCCTCCGGCAATGGCAGGTGTTGGTTCTTCGCGTACACCGCGTGGCGCCCGTGCGTCTTGTACCAGTCGGCGACACTGGCGGTGTGCTTCATCTTTTCGACTATCTGCCGAAAACCAACACCCGTGTTGTAAGCGCAGAACGAGATCTCACCGAGCTGGGTGCCGTAGGGGATGATGCACATTTCGGTGCGGCGAAAGTCGTAGTTGAACAGGTCCTGGAACCACATGCCGGCGACGAACAAGAAGCGCCATTCGAAGCTAGCGGCATCGCCCTCGCTAGCGCCCACCTTGCCGCCGCGCGCGCCAATCTGACTCAAGAACTGCTTGACGAATTCGGCGTAGCCGTAGCCTTCGGGGGCCTTGCTCACGTCGAAATTGCGCACCAGCGAGAGGGCGATGGCTGCCAGCGTTTCTGGCTTGCTGCGCCCGGCGTCGGCGACCACCTGCATGTCCTTCAGAATTTGCTCCAGGTTCAGGAACTCCGTGAGCGGCACCATCTGCTTGGTGCGCTTGTTCACCAGTAGCGCCGTGCCAATGCCGCAGTTCGGGTGGCAGCCGCACTTCAGAGCCCCAAACTCGTTGTCCATGCCCTGCATCAGGTCAACGACGTCGCTGAACGGGTTCATGGCTGAGAGCGGAAACCAGTCGCGCATCGGCTCGGTGCAACCAAGCTGATCGTGCATGTCGTGCACGAGGTGGCTGAGCGTGTAGCGCTGAGCGACTCGCTTCTCGGGTGTAATGTCTTCGTCGCGCCCCGTGAAGCTAACGGGTTGAAACGAGACGACGGTCACCTTGTCAGCGTTGTCGATGGCAAACTGCACGATCGGGCCGACCTGATCGTTGTTGACGCCGTTTATCAGCGTGACCACCAGCACCACGTCGATGCCGGCGGCCGCCAAGTTCTGGATGGCGCGCAGCTTGACGTCGTACAGATTGCCGACCTTGCGGTGGGCGTTGGCTTCGTTCGTCACGCCGTCAAACTGGAGGTAACAGAGCCTCAGCCCCGCCCGCTTCGCCTCGTGACAAAACTCAGGTTCTTGCGCGAAGCGGATACCGTTCGAAGCGCACTGCACGCAGAAGTAGCCCACGTCGCGCGCGTACTGGGTGGCGCGCAGGAAGTGCGGGCTGAGCGTGGGCTCCCCGCCTGAAAACTGCACAGAGAGCTGGCGGCGTGGCTTGATGCTCAAGCTATCGTCCAGGATCTTCTGCACTTCTTCCCACTCTAGCTCGTGAACGAAGCCCACCTGGTTGGCGTCCATGAAGCAGGGATCGCACATCATGTTGCAGCGGTTGGTGAGGTCCACGGTGAGCACCGAGCCGCGGCCGTACTTGATCGTGGACGTACCGTGATTGCGCAAGAGCGATTTGGGGGCCTCGTAGTCGCGACCGGGGAAGAGCCGTTCGATGCGGGCCATGAACGCCGGATCCGTGCTGATGACGTCTTCGAAGCGCCCGTGCTTGGGGCACTCCTTGACCATCAGCACCCGCCCCGCTTCTTCTACAATGTTGGCCCGAATTTCGCCGGGGTTCGAGGCGATGAAGGCCTCCAAATCCTGGTCCCCCGACAGCACTTTTGCCCGGGCCTCTTTCGTACATTCGGGACAGAGCGAATCGGTTTGGCGAGGCCAACCTAGCGTCGGAAACGTGCGCTCGCGCTTGCGGATCAGCGGCGCAGGCGCCCACTTCGGCTGCACCGGCTTACCTTCGTGGCGTTCGGCGTAGCGCTGAAGCCACGGCCACACCGCGTTTGCGGCCACTGAAGCCGCTTTTCCTGCCCCCGAACCGATCCTGCGCAAGGCACTCTGCATGTCGGGGGCGAGCATACACGCCTGGCTCACCGGGGGAAGCCTGGCTTTACGGCCTCAAGAATGTCACAGCTCCCGGTCAGCAGGCGTGCCACAAGGGAGCTTGCGTCGGTCCAGCTACTGGAGAAACTGTCCCTGAGCATGAGTCCCATGACCGAGCCCTTGGTCGTCGCCAGCGACGTGCACCTGGAGCACGAGGGCTGTCTGGAGCGAGCTCGGCGCTTGGCACGCCTCGTCGATGAGCACGCCGGGCACGAGATCGTGCTGGCCGGCGACATTTTTAACTTGTCGCTGGATCGTCCGAGCTTGGATCCTGCGCTGTCGGTGCAGAGCATCGTGGCAAAACACCCCAGCTTGGTGGCGGCGTTTCGCAAGCACCTGGCGGGCGGGCATGCCCTCACCTTCCTCTCTGGCAATCACGACGCCGCGGTCGTAGCGCACGGGACGCGAGAACGACTGCTCGAGCTGTTCGGACTCAGCGCCGCGGGGCGGCTAGCGCTCGAGCCGTGGTTCATTCGTCGAGGTGGCGTGCACATCGAGCACGGACACGCCCACGATCCGGACAACGCACCCGCGCACCCGTTGGCCTTGTGGTCACCGGAAACGGAGCCGCTCGGCGTCTCCCTAACGCGCCGCTTTCTGTCTCCCCATGACGCCTTCGCGTTCGAGCACGCTCACCAGACCACTCCGCTAGCGGGTTTGAAGCAAGCCTGCCAAGCGTTCGGCGTCCGCACACCTCTGATGATCCTGCACTACTTCACCACCTCTAGTCGGCTGGCCGCAGAGTCGGCGGTACCGGAACGATTGGGCGCCGAGAAGGCTCGTGGCGCAGCGGCAACGCCGGCGTTCGCGGCGCGCACCGGGCTCTCGCCCGACGCGATAGCCAAGCTGCTGGCCCAACTGCCGCGCCCCACCCACGAAGACTTCAGCAGGACCTTCTTCCGACTCTACTTCGATCGAGTGTTGGCCACGGTCGGCGTCGCGGGCGGCGCACTACGGCTGCTCTTGGGCGGCGCTGTCGGCGGCCCGCTCGGCGGTGCTGTCGCGCTCTCCAGCGCGCTCTACCTGCACGCCTCGGTGAGGAAGGGCGTGGACCGCTACTCCAGTCTACCGGTGCAGCGGCTGCACGCGGGCGCGGCGCTGGTGCGCTCCATCACGGGCGCCACGCGGGTCATTTTCGGGCACACCCATTGCGAGGACGAGGCCGACGGATACATCAACTCCGCCTCGTTCACGTACACGCACCGTCCAGGCTCCCCCTACCTACACATCGACACAGCCGAACACATCGAGCGGCGCGAAGTGAGCTGAGCCGCGCAATCTGCGGTGAGCCCTCAAGACGCGCAGAATTTTCGCGCGAGGTTGTCCCATTGCAGCGCCTTTCTGAGCCGTGAACTCAGGCCCAGCCCTTGCTAAGGGATGGGAAGCAAGCATGCACCCCACACCTTTCCGTGCGCTGTCGGTAGCGCTGGCGGCGATCTGTCTCAGCGCGTGCACGAGCCCCGACCCAGTCGAAAAGCCCCCGAGTCAGCCGGACGGTTGGCAGGAGGATATCCGTCTACCGGAAGCCGTCGACACCAACCCGGACCCACACATTTTCGAGACGACCCTCACGGCGCAGCTCGTCGATCTTGAGATCCTGCCCGGCACCACCACGCCTGTCTGGACCTACAACGGCACGCTACCGGGCCCGCTGATTCGCGTGCAGCAAGGGGATCGCCTGATCGTCCACTTCGAGAACCAACTCTCCGAACCCACCACGGTCCACTGGCACGGTATCCGCCTGCCCAACGCCATGGATGGCGTCCCCAGCGAAGAGCAGCCCGCCATCGAGCCTGGTGGAGCCTTCGACTACGAGTTCGACCTGCCGGACGCCGGCCTCTACTGGTATCACCCGCACGCGAACTCGGCCGCCCAGGTGGGCTTCGGCCTGTACGGCGCCCTGCAGGTGGACGACCCGACGGAGCCCGCCGGCATCGGGGAGGACCTGACCTTGGTAGTCAGCGACATGGCGCTCTATCGAGACGGCAGCCCACAGCCGGCCGACTCGGCGGGCGCGCTGGGCGACCTGTTTGGTCGCGAGGGCGACACGCTGCTCGTCAACGGCAAGCTGAATCCGGTGCTGCGGCCACGCTCGGGCCTCCGCCAGCGCTGGCGCGTCGTCAACACCTCGAAGTCACGCTACTTTCAGATCGGCGTCGAGGGCCACAGCTTCACGAGGATCGGCGGCGACGCTGGCTTGACCGAGGGCCCGGAGGAGCTACCGATGCTGATCGTTCCGACCGCCGAACGTGCCGACGCGCTGCTCACGCTGCAGTCTCCGCCGGGCAGCGAGCTAGCCGTACGCTGGATCCCCTACGACCGCGGCTATGGCACCGCCTTCAATCGCGAAGAAGCCTTGATGTTCACGATGGAGGTGGCCAAGGATCCCGCGGTCCGCGCGCCGAACCTGCCTCAGCTCACTCGGACGATCGAGCCCATCGACGTCAGCTTCGCCAAGGAGACCGAACTTGCTCTCACCCAGAACGACAAAGATGGCAAGTTCGCGCTGGGCATCAATGGCGTGCCGAGCTGGGACGCTGAGCCGCTCATGGCGAAGATCGGAGAAACGCATGTGTGGCGAGTGCGGAACACGCTCCCCTTCGCTCATCCGTTTCACCTGCACGGATTCTTCTTTCAGGTCCTGGACGTGAACGGCGTGCCACCGAACGTGAGGGAGTGGGACGACACCGCCAGCGTGCCCGTGGACGCGACCTTGAGCCTGGCGGTGAAGTTCGACGAACGCCCCGGCATGTGGATGTTCCATTGTCACATCCTGGATCACGCCGACACGGGCATGATGGGGATGGTGCACTTGCACGAGTAGCCCGCGTTGCCTGCCTAACCCCTGGACAAGTGGGGGATTTTCACGCTTCACCGCGAGCCTGCTACACTTCCTGCTCTTGTCTTGCCCAGAAGGCGCTCCGTGA
>JANNWK010000637.1:0-8453 GCA_031408355.1 Myxococcales bacterium | reverse complement strand
TAAAACCCCAGGCAGACCCGTAAGTCTGGTCCCCAGAGGTAACGGTTCGGATGTTTCGGAAGTGTTTCGCACAGAAGTCTCGGACCAAGCCGAGTAACTTTGCCAGGTTTTTAGCCTGCAGCGCCGTGACCGGCCTGGAGGCCGCACAATGCGCAGTCCCGAAGCAGTCCCGAAAGTGGGGCAGCAGTAGTATTACGCTCCGGAGTCTTCCGCTCGCCGCGACGCCCCGCTCGCAAGACGCACGTCGCTCGATCCTCGCCGCTCGCGTTCCCCCTCCTCAATGGTCACACAGAACCAGTCCAAGGTCCCGGACGGAACGCTGCTCGAGGGTAAGTTTCGGGTCAAACGGGAGATCGGCCGAGGGGGAATGGCGGCGGTCTACGAGGCCGAGAACGTCGACATCGGCAAGCGCGTCGCGGTGAAGATCCTGGCGGCGGAGCTGGTCACCTCGCGCGTCGTACGCGAACGCTTCCTGCGCGAGGCGCGGGCCGCCGCGGCTGTCCGCAGCCCCTACATTTGCGATGTGTACGATTCAGGCATGTACGAGGAACGTCCCTTCCTCGTCATGGAGCTGCTCGAGGGCGAGAGCCTGTACGACCTTTTGACACGGGCTCGCCAGCTCGATGTTGCCACGACACTGCGGATCGCCACGCATTCCGCGCGCGGGCTGGGCAAGGCTCACGAGTCCAACATCGTGCACCGCGATCTGAAGCCCGAGAACATCTTCCTCACCAAGGACGAGGAGGGAGAGCTCCTCGCCAAGCTGGTGGATTTTGGGCTCGCCAAGTTCTACGAACCGACGGCGGCGGACCAGACCACCGTGCGACTCACCCGTGAGGGAGCCTTGTTCGGCACGCCCGCCTACATGAGCCCGGAGCAGGCCAAGGGCAAGGGGGAAGTCGACCACCGCGCAGATCTGTGGGCGCTGGGCTGTATCGTGTACGAGTGCCTTACCGGGCAGACGGTGTGGAGCATCGAACAGGGCGTGGCGATGATCCTGGCGCAGATCGCCAGCGCGCCATTACCCCGGCCGAGCAAGCTGCGACCCGACCTCCCGCCCGGTTTCGAAGCCTGGTTCCTCAAGGCGCTCGATCGCGATCCCGACCGGCGCTTTCAGACCGCGCGCGATCTCGCCGACGCGCTCACGAAGGCTCTGGCGCCGTCCGCGCCGCAGGCTCGCGCCATTTCGCTGTCGAGCGACCACGAGGGCATGGACGTGGACGAGATGATGGCCTCGAGCGAGCGCCAGCCGAAAGGTCCTGACCTAGCGTCACCGGGGCCGACCGACGAGCAGCCGTCGACGGTCAGAGTCCCGCCGGGCGCCGACGCCATCCCGCAGTCTCGGCTCGGTTCGATGTCGCAGACGGACTCAACCGAGGCTTCGTCCGGCAAGGCTATCTCGACCTTGATGTTCACGGCCTTGGTTTGCCTGGGTGGCTACGCAGCTTGGCTCTACGTACTGCATCCCCCGGGCAAGCCGCGGGCTGGAGCCGCGCCAAGCAGTAGGTCCGCCAGCAGCGCGGCCGCCAGCAAGCTCACGAAAAAGCCGACCAAGAACGCGGTTTCGCCGGACACGGAGGCCTACTCCAAGCTGCTGTTCGAAGCGCAGGACCTGCTGAGCAACGGCACGGCCGGCGTAGCCTTAGAACGCTTCAAGTTGGCCTTCCAAGCCGGCGCACAGCCCGCCGCGCGTTCGCTGCTATCTCAGGCGAGCGTTGTGGTCGAGGAGGGCGGCGGCGCCTGTCGTGTAAGCGCTCTTGCTCGCCCGCGACCGTTTGAAATCAGCGAGCCCTCGTCCCGGCCCACGCTGGTCAAGACGGACCGCGGCGTGTTGTTCGCCTGGATCGATTCCCACGCTGACTCGAAGAAGCGCCAGGCTCACGCCGTGCTGCTCGACTCAGCCATGCGGCGCATCAGCGAGCCCATCGCGGTCACACCCGAGTCCTCCTCGGTACGCAAGCTCCAGTTGGCCTCGACGACTGACGGCGCAGCCCTGAGCTACTGGGAGGACTCCGGCGACAACGCGGGCGTCTACGTGCGCCGCCTGGACGGCGACGGTAAGATTGCCGGGCCGGCGCGGCTCGTGTCGGAGGTCAAGCGCGGGGAACTGCATCCCACGCTCGCCAAGGCTGATGACGGGGGATTTTGGAGCGTTTGGGAAGAGGATGGAGCGCGCGCGCGTGTGGATGTGATGGCCCGAAAGCTCAACGCCAAGCTTGAGCCAGAGGGCAACGTGGTCCGCCTCGCGCAGCTGGCTAGCGTTCCTCGCAGCGTCAACTCCGCCTCCGGCCCAGACGCCGCCGTCGCCCAAGGTTCACTCCAGGTCGTGTTCTCGGTGGATAGGGGCGCCGAGCGGCATCAGGTCATGCTGCTGCGCGTGCCGCTCGGCGACGCCAAGCTCTCGACCGGCCTGCTTCTCGACAAGAAAAAGCGGCTCGCAGGTGACCTGCACCTCGGCGTGCTTTCCCCGCTGAGTCGCGCCAGCGGCAAGAATACGACGCCTCGAATCGCCTGCTTGAACGACGCCTGCACCGTGGTTTGGGACGACGAAGCCGGCGGAGCTTCTGCCGCCTACGTTGAGAAAGACAAGGCCGAGCCGCTTTGGTACCGCGAATTCTCGACCAAGGGCATCCGCCCCAATTTGGTGGCCGCCGGCACGTCGACATTCATTGCCTGGTTCGAAGACTCACGTTTGAAGTTCGCGAAGGTGGGTCGCGACGGCCTCGAGAAGCCTAGCGTGCTCGCGCGCGCCACCGGCTTTCAGCCTGAGCCGGAGATAGCTGCCGGCGAGAAACCCGGCCAGTGGTTGATCGCCTGGCGGGACTACGAATCGGCACATTTTGAGGCGTTTGGTCTGCGCGCGGAGTGCCCATGAGACGTCCCGACACCGACGAAACGCACACCGTACCGCATCTGTTGTCGATCCCTGCGCGCGCGCAGATACGGCGCTCGCCTGTCGAAACGCCACGGCTCCTGCTCCTGCCAATCGAGGTAAGCGACAGCGAGGAGCTCTGGGACGCCGTCGACGGCTCGCGTTGGCACCTGGAGCGCTGGCTCCCCTGGGTCCCCTTCAACAACACGCGCGAGGCCAGCATGCGCTACGCGGAGGCCTGCGTGACCGACTGGGATGGCGGGCGCGCCGTGCGCTTCGCCCTGCGGGACCGGAACACGCGCGAGCTGCTCGGCGTCGTCGGTCTGGACTCGTGCGTGCACCTGCACCGCTCGTGCGAGCTGGGTTATTGGCTGAGGCGCGATGCCACGGGCAAGGGCTTGATGACCGAAGCCGCCAACGCCGCCGTCGAGTTCGCTTTTCAGCGAATGGCGATGCATCGCATCCGCTGCGCCGCCGGCACCGACAATTTCTCTAGCCTACGCGTCATTCAGCGCCTCGGTTTTCGCTTCGAGGGCATCGCACGCCAGGCTGAGCTCGTGCAGTCACGCTGGCTGGACCACGCGGTCTTCGCCAAGCTTTCGCAGGACGAATGAGCCAGGTTCCGGCCCGGCGGAGGCAGGTACCTTTCCTGGTGCTCGCGCCCAGCCTGGTGGTGGCGTTCGGCGTACTTTCTGCGGTCTTGATGGCAGCGCTGGGCGTGCACGAGCTCAGCCGCCAGAGCGATCAGGCCGCTGAGGTCCGCGCCCGTTTGCTCGCGCTCACAATAGCAGAGAGGCTCAGAGCGACGCCCGGCGAAGACCGGCGCGCGTTGGTCGAGCGCGCCGCGCGTCGCTCGGGCGCAGAGTTCCTGCTGACGGCTCAAAACGGGGACGTCCTCGTCGACGGCACGCAGGGGGCGCGCGGCCCGGCTGAGGTCGTGTCCCTGCTCGTGACCGGCGAGGGTGAAACCCACACCAAGTTGGGACGCTCACGCTTCTTCGCCGCGGCCGTGGACGCGCCCAACGAGCCGCTCTCCGTTGTGGCCTTCGTGGTCGCTCCGGAGGTGCCGTTCGCGGCAGGCTCGCTGGTCGTGTCCGTGGTGGTGCTGGCGGCACTTCTGGTCGGCGCAGCGGCGCTGGTAGCCCTCGCGCTAGCGCGTGACGTCTATGCCGACGTTACCTTCGTCCAGAGCCGTATCGCCGAAATGGCCGAAGAGGGTGCGGCTCCCGCCGGAAAGCCCGTGCCGGTACGGTCCGTAGATCAGGTCGGGCTATTGGCCAGCGCGTTCAACGTGCTGGTGGATCGCTTCGCCGCCGCTGAGGAGGCCTACCGGCAGGATCTGACGGGCGCGCAGATCTACGACCGGGAGCGCAGCGCGTTCTTAGCGGCTCTCAGTCACGAGCTGCGTACACCGTTGAACGCGATTCTAGGCTTCGCCGACGTCCTGCTGGCGGAGGTGGACGGCCCACTTACGCCAGACGCCCGCGAGAATTTGGCGGTCATTCGCGGCAGCGGCGAACACCTGCGTGCGCTGATTGACGACATTCTGGATCTGTCCGCGCTGGAGTCAGGCGAGCTACGGCTGAGCTCGCGTCCGGTCGACGTGCTGCCCATCGCGCAAGAGGTCGTGCGCGAGGCTGGCATCACGGCTGCCAGCAAGGGGCTTAGCCTGGAGCTCCTAGGCAAGCCGGCGACCGCGTACGCCGATCCGAGGCGCGTGCGGCAGATCATCGGGAACCTCGTGGGCAACGCGGTAAAATTCACGAGCCGCGGCGGCGTGACCGTAAGGGTGGAGCCGCGAGACGGCGGCGTCTCGATCACCATCGCCGACACGGGCCCGGGTATCGCGCCCAAAGATCACGACGCCATCTTCCAGGAATACTTCCAGACCGGCGACGTGGTTCGTCAACGGGTGGGCACGGGCCTGGGACTCGGCATCACCCGCCGGCTCGTGCAAATGCACCACGGCTTCATCGACCTGCGCAGCCAGCTCGGTCGGGGCTCCACGTTTACAGTCGTGTTGCCCTGCCAGGCGCCCCCCGAAACCAGGCCGTCGGATCGCGCCCCGCTGCCGCCGCTGTCACGCCCAATCCCGGAGCAAGCCTCGTGAACCCTGCAGCCGCACGCTTGACGGCGCGGGTGCTTGGCTGGCAGTTGACCTTCACGGTCGGTTCGGCGCTCCTGCTCGTCGCGCTGGCTCCACATTTCCTGCTGCTGAGCGGCCCAGTCGCCACGGCGGGAATTCAGACGCTCAGCGTGGGCGTGCTGTTGGGTGGCGTGCTCGGCTTGGCGCGCAGCGGCTGGCGCCTACGTCGCCTGCGTTTCCCACTCAGGGCGCTGACCGTCGGTTCCAGCGCGATCGAGCCGCACGAGCTACTGGAGTTGAACGACGAGCCCAAGCACGTTCTGGCCGGGTGGACCGTGCCCTCGCTCTTGTGCGCGCTGCTGTCGACCACGCTATTTCGTCCGAAAATGGTCGACCTCTCGACCGGTCTGACGCTGTGCCTGCTCGGAGCCGTCATCGTCTCGGCGGCTTCGCTGCCGCTGTTCGGCTTGTTGCGCTCCGCTTTCTCCGGCGCGCTCGAGCTCGCTCCCCCCGACAAGATGCGGGACGTCGTTGAAGATGCCGAGCGTCGAGGCTTGATCGTGGAACGAGTGTCGCGGCGCATGATCGCCGCCGTTACTACGCCCGTAACGTTCCTGACGCTCGGTGCGGTGCTGATCGTGGGGGCGCACCTGCGCCGCGCCGACGAGCAGGACCGTGAGGAAACCGCGCGCGTCCTGGCGCGCGCAGCCCTGGAGGCGCGGCCGGGCCCCGTAGCTGGCGCAGGTCTGCAAGCTGCCATCGAACAAGGTGAGCGGCTCGGCTTCAACGCGCGCGTGCTGGACTACCACCAAGACTACGGCGTCACGCGGGGAGAGGACGGCATCGTGACCGTCGTCACGCCGCTCGACGACGGCAGCGCCGAGGTGCGCTTCCTCGGCACGACCGAGGGCGTGCTCGGGATCCCGCTGGTGGCCATCGCGCTGCTGGTGGCGGGGCTCGCGGGCCTGCTTGGCACCACGCTCGGCACGGCGCTGAGCCGAGATCTGCAGGCAGCCACCCGCGACATACGCGAGCTCGGCACCGACGCCGTGCTCAGCGGCGGCACGCGCGTGGTGCGGGCGGCGCGCTTCCGCATGGTCGCGCGCCTCGGTCAGGCCATTGAGCGGCTAGCCGCGCGCTTCCGCATCTTCGCCAAGGCTCAAGAACGTTCGATTGGCGCTCGGCAGGCGGCGGCCCGCATGCGAGGCCTGTTCTTCGCCAGCGTGAGTCACGACCTGAAGAGCCCGCTCAACGCGATTTTGGGGTTCGCGGAGCTGGTGCGCCAGACCGACCTGTCCGCCGGTCAGCTGGAGAGCCTCGAGCTGATCGATCGGCGCGGTCGTGAGCTGTTGGCGCTGATCGAAACCATTCTCGACGCCGCGCGGGTGGAGGCCGGCCAGTTGAGCTTGGTGCTCGACGCCGCCGAGGTTCCTGCATTGCTTGAGGAGGCCAGCGTCAAGGCCCGCGATTTGGCCAGCACCAGCGAGACCGAGGTGGTCGCCTCCTGGGATCCGGACCTACCCCTGTTGCGCGTAGATCCGGTGCGCATCCCGAGGGCGCTCGCAACGTTTATGGCGCAAGCCCTGCGTAGCACCCGGAGTGGCGAGCTTCACGTGCACGGCAGCGCCGTACCGGGCGGCGTGCGCATCGACATCGAGCTACCTCGCCACGATCCAGATCTGGAAGCACTCCTGAAACCAAACCCACGACCCGGTAGCACGCAGCACCGCGGGCTCGCCCTGGGCCTCAGGCTCGCTCGCTCGGTCGTGGAGCTGCACGGCGGAACCGTGGAGATCGGCGAACGCGGTGGCGTGCCCGCAGTATCCGTACTGCTGCCGGAGATGGCGCACGAGTACGGTCAACCCCTACCTCGGCAGTAAATCGAAGCGATCGGCGAAGGCCTCGACGGCCTCGGCTTTCGCCCCGCCAAGCTCGAAGCCGAAGCTCAACATCCTGCCGCTCGACGGCGCAAGCTCACCCGGTATCCGAAAGCTCCTCTCGCTCGTGACCTCGGGTGGCAAGGCCAGCGGCTCCGCGTGAGAAACCGCGCCCGCAAGCGCGCGCACCCGCAAGCCGAGATCGGTTCTCGGCTCAACGCTGGCGTTGAACAAGCAAACGCTACCGCCACCGCGCGCCGGGTCCACTTGCAGCTTGCACACCTTGACTGGAGACTGGGCCTGGAGCAGCCGGTTGAGGTACGGCGCTTCGTCCTCGCGCAAGGCTTCTCGAAGCTCCAAGACGGCCTCGCGCGCGCGCGGATCCGCCAGGAACGAAAGCATCATCGCCGCGTGCATCCGCACGGGGCGGTGATTGGCCGTAAGCAGCTCAGCAAACAAGTTCGCCGGCGCCGCGTCGTCGCCAAACGGACCCACATCGCCAGCGATCGGATTGTGCACTTCGAACTCGACCCCCTCCGCCTCCACACTCCACTTGATAGCCTGCGCTGGCCTGAGCGGTCCGGCGTAGAACAAAGGCCGCGTGGAGACCGAGTAGCGCTTGGCAGAAGGCACTGGGTCGCGTTCGAAGAACTCAACGAGCAGCGCAAGCTCGGGGATCTCAGCTCGGCCGCTGTTGACCACCCCAAGCTCAAGTTCGAGGTAGTTTTTACGCTTGCTTTCGCGCTCTCCGCGGCCCTTGCGCACGCGCTGGGACAGCACCAGGAGGGTGAGCTTGGGGATGGGCGTGGCCCAGAGCGCAGAGTCGGAACGTGGACAGCGACAGCTCTCCCCGAGCATCACGCTGTCGCCCGCAGCAGGCGGCGAGGCGCCCGCGGGCGACGCCGTTTCGGCAACGACAGCGGGCGGCTGCCGGGCGGGTACAGACGTCCGCGCTAGGCCGGACGCGGCCAAATCGTCGCCACGCGGCGAGGCACCGGAATTCGCGTTGACGGCTCGATCCGACCGGGACGTGCTGCGTTCGTCGAGCACGATGACGCGTGTTGTTAGTAGACCACCCAGCAGCGCAGCCGACAAAGTGATCACCACAGCCCAAGTGGTACGTGGCAGCAGGCGCTCGAACTGCCAAAGCCATGGCGCTCGCGCAATGGGCGGCGCCGCCGGTGCACGCACCAGCGCGGGAACGTGCAGGGCGAGTTCAGCTAAGAACACTTCGCGCGCCACCGTGCCGGACAACCGGGGGGAACGCGCGCCCACCCACCGATCCGCCCAAAATCCGAGCCCCAGAACGCCGAGCGCCGTGAGCACCGCAGCCGCCGCGGAGAGCGCAACGGGCAGGCCCTGGCCCGCGCTGCGGGCACTAGCAAAGGCGGTGAGCGCCGCTGAGATGGCGAGCCCCCCGCTCGCGACTCGCACCACGAGCCGGCGCCGCCCCGCTTCGTCCCGAGGCAGGAGCTCCTCGCCGGAAGCGAACGCCGTCAGGCACAGCTTGTTGAGCGGTGTCACGCGAGCATCCACCTCCAGGAAGAAGCGCTCGCCCTCCAAGAGCGTCTGGAGCACCGCGGACCAGGGGACGTTCACGCTCGCGCCCTGGGCCAGG
>JANNWK010000636.1:0-8764 GCA_031408355.1 Myxococcales bacterium | reverse complement strand
GGCGGCCATCTTGACCGGTGCGGCGCTTTCCGTGCTGGGCACGGGCGTGCTCGCGACCTCGCAAGGCAAGAACGAGCGCGTGTTCTGCGGCGACGGCGTGGGCTCCCCCAGAAGCGGCGACACGTGCCATAGCGAGGCTGGGGCGTGGCGTGAAATCGGCATGGTCACGCTTGGGGTCGGCGTCGGCACGATCTTGGGTGGCGTTATCGTGCAGAGCCAAGGACCTACGGTTGGAACCGAGGACCTGCCGCCGGATCGCCGCGTGAGCCTCGCTGCGGGCGCGAGGCCTTGCGGGAACCCGGCGGCGCTAAGTGGCCTTGTCGTCGCCGCCGAGCTTGCGGAAGGCGGCCAGTGGCTGGGCCGCGTCGATGGCGATGGGGTCGTGCGGATCGACCTGAGTGAGAGCCTGCTGCTCCGCGACGGCGCGCCGGTGAGAATGCTGGTCGAGTCCGTCCCTGCCGGCGGCCCGACCGTCATCAAGCCCGGCAGGCTGGTCGGTGAGCTCAAGCTCAAGGGCGGCGCCAGCAATCGCCGCACGGTGCAAGGCGTATTCATTCAACGCTAGCCCGCGCGCACGCAGTCGAAGGCAACGCTGATGCGCAGGCCAGCGGTGCCGTGCGGAACCGTCGAGTGGTAGAGCCAGGGAGGAAAGAGCGCTAGCCGCCCGGGTCGAGGCCTCACGAGGTGAGTCGCGCGGGGGGCCACAAGACCCAGCTCGGGGTCCACCGGACCGAACGCGAGGCAGCCGCGCTGACTTGCGAGCGAGCCTACCGGAGCTCCCGGCACCGCCACGTAGAAGACCCCACTCAGCCAGGCGTCGGGGTGCAGGTGCGGCACTTGGAAGGCGTCGCCTTCGAGCAAGATGCCCCAGAGGTGGAGCGCGACGCGCGACACGCGCGCCCCTGGCCAGCTGTCCTGGCTCACCTGAGAGGCCAGATAGCGGTCGAGCTCTGCCTCGATGGCGGCCTCGAGCCGCGCGAAGGCTGCGTGTTCAAGACCTGAAAGCGCCGCGCTGTGGCGGCCGTTGCGGGTGGCATGGTGCGGCGGGGCGCGCAGCAGCGAAGGGTGAGCGGGCAACAGCTGAGCCAGCTCGTCAAGCAAGCCAGGCTCTACCTCCAATTCGCGCACTTGCACCCAGCGCTCGAAATCCAGCAGCTGAAGCGCAGCCTCGTCCCCCAGCTCGCGACCCAGCTCTGCCCACAGACCGAGCGCGCCACTGTGCCCCGGCGAAGTGCGCAGGAACTGCTGACACGCTTGGCTGGCTTCCGCCAAACAGCCGCCCTCGACAGAGAACGAGACCAGCGCCAACAGCGCCTCGAAGGACGCCGGCGCCCGCGTGAGCGCACGCTCGAAGTGAAGGCCTGCCTCCTGTCGCTTGCCGGATCGGGTCAAGGCCCGCCCAAGCCCGATGCGAGCCACGCCGTGAGCGGGGTCCCGCTCGAGGGCGTGACGAAACAGCGCTTCGGCGCGCTCGGCTTGGCCGGCGGCAAGCTCTAAGCCCGCCAGGTTTGCGGTAGCCGAGGCAGAGCGGGGCTCAAGCGTGGTGGCGCGCTCGAACGCTTCCCGAGCTTCCACGCCGCGCCCGAGCGCGATGAGCGAGACCCCGCGATCATTCCAAGCGCTGCCAAAACCGGGCCGATGAGCCACCGCCTGCTCAAAGGCGGGCAGCGCCGCGCGGTGGTCGTCGAGCTTGGCCAGCGTGACGCCGTATTCGAACCAGGCTTGGGCGTCCTGCGGCTTCTCGGCGACGACCCCGGCATAGGCCCAGGCGGCCTCGTGCAGGCGGTGCTGCTTGGAAAGGGCTCGCGCGTAGGCCAGCTTCTCGCCGGTGGCGCGCGTTCGGGACAGCGCGGCCAACGCTAGGCGAGCACCTCTGCCAAGGGCTCCTTGCCGGAAAGCCCAAAGCTCGTGATGGGGTGGCCGAGCGCGTGGGAGAGCGTGATCAGCAAGTCCTCGTATTTGACGCCTGCGCTCAACAACTGGCCTGACTTGAGCGCACCGCCGGCGTTGCCAGCGAGCACGACCGGGATGTTCTGGTGACCGTGATTGCCTTGGGAGCACTCGCTCGTCCACAGAATCACCGTGTTGTCGAAGGCCGTTCCGTCGCCTTCGGGAATGTTCTTCAGCTGCTGAATCAAATAGGCGAAGCGATCGACGTGCCATAGATCCACTTTTTGCATCTGGTCTTCCTTCGCCGCGTCGCCGGGGGAGCCATGCGCGATGTCGTTGTGGAAATCGCCGCCCGAGACGCCCAAGAAGTCGAAGCTGCACCCGTCGCCGCCGGCTGGCGCAAGCATGAAGCTGAAGACGCGCCGCGCGTCGCAGGCAATGCAGGCCGCGATCAGATCGAGGTGCAGCTTGACGCGAGTCGGAAAGTCCGGATCGCCCGCGAAGACGCTGCCGTCGACTCCGTCACAGCGCACGGGCGCCGTGCCGGCTCCGCCCACCTTCTGCTTCAGCTCGAGAATCGCCGCCATGTGGTCGTCCAGCTTGACCAGCTCGCTCTGCGGTAGGCGGGGCCTCAAGCTCTCGATGTCGTGGAGCGCCGCGTCCAAGATCTTGTTCTCCAGCTCGGCGTCGCGCCCCGCGGGCGGTGTTGGTCCGCCAGGGCCCCCGGCGATCGGCCCGAAAACCGCTTCGTAGGCGGCCTGCGGCGCGCGAATCGGTGTCACCCAGGCTCCGGACTTGTCGAAGCTGATGAAGCCGCGCCGATTCTCGTTCTTCGACTGGCCGCATAGCACCAGGCTCGACTGCGCCGTGCCCTGGGCGATCTCTTGATCGATGGACACGCCGGCGTTGTCGGTCGTAAAACCCGAGGTGGAAAACGGTTGCCCGGTCTTGTGGTCCCCGGTGCCCGAGAACGTCACGTTCTTGACGAACGTGAGCGAGTCGCGGTGAGGCGCCAACGCTGCCAGCGTATCGCTGAGCGCGAAGCCGGCGCCGGCCCCGGTCGGCCAGAAACGAGGCTGCACGACACCGTTGGGGGTCCAGAACACGACCAGCCGCTTGGGAGCCGTGGCGTCCGCGGCGGCTACGCTGCGAAGCTGCCGGGCGAACGCGGTCGCAACAGCTCCCGCACCTGCCGCACGCAGGGCGTTGCGACGATTGAGCAAGCTCTTGTGCGCAGGTGCCATTCAGTCCGCCTTTCGGGAGCCCAACGACGTCGAGGTCGCGATGGCCAGGTAGAGTTCTTTCAGATCCAGCCTCGCCGCGATGAAGCGATCGCGGGCTCTTGCCACCGCACACGCGTCGCCGCCATTTTCAGGACGCCCGAGCACGTAACGGAAGCCCTGAACGGCCAGGCATTCTTGGGCCTGCACGCTGCCGGACAACTTTTGGGCAAGCTCGCCCACGCCCTGGAACGGACCGTCGATGTCGCGCGTCTCCGTCAGCGCGCCCGTGTCGTCGATGGCAACGCCATTTTCCTCAGCGCGGTAGCGACCCACGGCGTCGAGCTTTTCGAAGCCGAAGCCAACTGGGTTCATGAGACTGTGACAGCCGACGCAGGCCGCGCCGCTAGTCTTGGCGGCCAGCTGCTGGCGAGCGCTGAGCCCGGGCTCGAGCAGCGGCAACTGCGTGTCGGCGCCAGCTGGCGGATCAGGAATTCCCTGGCAGAGCAAGCGAGCCCGCACGAAGCGACCTCGATTCACGGGTGAGGTGCGGGTGCGGGCCGACAAGACCGACATCACCGCCGGGTGGCCCAACAAGCCCGGGCGCTCGCCCGCGGCTGGTGTGACGAGCTCCAGCGTGGCGCTGCTACCGGTCACTCCAAAGAATGGGGAAAGCCGCTCATTCACAAACAGCTGGGGGCTCGCCAGCAGGGAACTCAGCTGCGCGTCAGCGTCAAACAGCACGTGCTCCACGAAGGCGCGCGCCGAAGCCTCCAGATCAGCTTTGGCAGCGTCGAACTCCGGGAAGATGGTCGCGTCCTTGGGAAGGTCGGTGAGCGCACTCACTTCGAACAGTTGCCGATAGAACTGCCAAAGTGTCGGGCGCGCGGCCGCTGCCGAAAGCAAGCGCCGAGCTTGAGCTTCAAGCGCGCCCGGCGTGCCGAGCTGCCCGGCATCCGCCAAGGCGTTGAGCTCGGTGTCGGGTGGCCCGGCCAAGAAAGTGTAGGAGACGAAAGCTGCCAGCTCGTGGTCGGTAAGGCGCACTTGCCCGGCCTGCGACGCCTCTCCCAGCTCGGAACGGAAGAGAAAGTACGGGGACTGGAGCATCGCTTCAACGACGACCTGCACACCCAGCGCCGCATCGCGCTTCGCCAACCCGAGCTGAAACAGCTCCACGTAGCGCGCCTGCTCGGCATCACTCGGCGGTCGTCGGAACGCCTGCCGTCCGAAAGCTTGCACGAAGCTGGCCGCGCAGGCGGGGTCGCTGGGTGCGATCGCGGCGCACGGCGCGATTCTGCTCAGGTCGGCGGTCACGGCCTGCTCCGCCAACTTCCTGGCGGCCGCCTGAAACTGCGCGGCTTCAGGCCCCCGCACCCGCAAGGAGAACGCGTCGTTCTGAAAGCCTTGCGCACTGCCCGGCTCAGGGTTGAACGCCGCGGCAGGATGCGAGGCGTCGCCGAGCAGCGCTCCCACCGTATTCTCGTACTGCTCGCGCGTGAGCCGCCAGATGCGACGGGTACCAAGGCCCTCCAGCGTCGGGTCGCAGACGATCGCGGAAGGACCACCCAGCGGCTGGAACACAGGCGCGGTCGCCCCAGCACCACCCGCAGCGGGCTCGCCGGCCATGCCGGAACCCGGACCTGCTGCACCGGATGCCTCCGAAGCCCCGCCGTCCAGCGCGCCTTGGCAACCCAGCGCGCCCAGCAGGGCGCTGCTCACGGCCCAGACCATGGCCTTCATGTTCTAGTAGAGCGCGGTCGACGTGAGCATCGGCTCAAGTAAATTCCCGGGGCTTGGGGCTTGTGGGTATCCTGAACGACGTGAGCCGAGCGTTCCTGTGGAAGCCGCTGCTCCGCGCGCTGATTCTAGGGAAGACAGCGTTCATTTGGGGATTTGCGGCGGGCTGTCTGGACAGCGCTTACGTGCTTCAGGAGGGCGAAACGGGCCAGGGCCACCCCGCCGGCGGCAAGGCGGCCAGTTGCGGCGAAACTTTCCGCCCGGGCACTGATCTGGCCGTTTGCGTCGCAAGCTATTGGGGCACAGGCGGACCCGATCTGCTGCACGCGGCCTGGGTAACCCCGACGGGTGAGGTCTTTCTCGGGGGTCAGGCCGCGACGCCCGAGCTGGGCGTGCCGACGTTCGCGGCTGCTGGCAGCACCACCGGCGTCGTGCTCCGTGTGGCGTCTGGAGACGGCCAGCTGCTGTCCGCGGCGCGCGTGGCTGCGAAGGTGAACGCCATCACGGGCAGCGACGATGCTCTCTTGGTCGCCTCGGATCTGGGCGTCACCCGGCTCAGCTCCGACCTGACCCGCGTGCTCGCTGAGAATGCCCTGGGCGAGGTCAGTCGTATCGCGGCTTCGGGCTCGCAGGTCGCCATCTTGACGAGGAGCGGGCGGGTGCTGCTGCTCGACCCTGACCTGAAGGAACAACGAGAGTTCGCGCTCGGCAACGCCGAGGCCGAAGACGTGGGCATCGACGAGAGCACGGGCCTCGTGCTCGTGACGGGCTCCCGCGCTCCCAGTGCCGGCGCCAGTTGCGTGGGCCGATTGCCGTTCATTCGTGCCTACGACGAAGCGGGCACGCTGGCTTGGACGGCCTACGACTTCGACGACGCGCCCGGCTGGTGCGCGTCATCCACCGGCAGGCGCCTCGCAATCAAAGCCGGCAAGCTCTACTACGCTGGCGAACAGCACGGCGGCAACAGCGTGCACCTGCGCGACCCGCGCGACCCGCACGCACAGGCTACGCTCGTTTCCTACGACGATTTTTCAACCGGAGCTGGCAAGGCCATCCAGATCTACTCGTTCGTGGCCCGCTTTGAGCTCTCGACCGGCATGCTGGAAGCCGGACAGGTCGTCGTGCCGCGCGAAGCGGGTGTCGGCGGTACGCTGCTGAGTTCGGCGCTGGCCGTGGACGACGCCGGCCGCATCTTCCTGGGTGGACACAGCAGCTGCTGCATCGAGCAGCGCGATGCCCGCGCCGTGGCTGGGCAAATCGTGGGACCGTTCGCGGGGCTCGAAAGTTCGCTACTCGTGCTGTCGGCGGATCTGCGCGAGCGGCTGGCCTGGACCACGTTCACGGGCGTCGCGGGACCCGACGGCGCCAGCATCG
The DNA here is from genome assembly GCA_031408355.1 of Myxococcales bacterium. Taxonomy (GTDB): domain Bacteria; phylum Myxococcota_A; class Polyangia; order Polyangiales; family Polyangiaceae; genus PMG-095. Next base: position 2,543 of record JANNWK010000636.1, on the reverse strand, counting down.
AAGGCCTCGCGGTCGGCGCAGGCCTCGCCGTGGTCGTCGCTAGCTCCGATGGCTCTGGCAGGCTCCTCACGGTGCCGGCCAGCGCGGGCTCGCCCGACGGCGAAGGTCACGGATACTTCGCGATCCTTCCGGCGCCGTGAACCCTCAGGGCGCCCAAAGCAGCACCAGCTCCACACCCACCCAGGCGCCGTTGAGACTCACGGGCTCACCTGAGCTCACGAGCCCCTCGCCTCCAAAACGCGCGCCCCCGGCCTGGGCGAAAAGCCCGACACCGAGGCCATCCCGGCGCACCACAGGCCCGAGCGCCAGCCCCGCTTGGGCGCCGAAACCACGTGCTCGCCCCGCCCGAACATTTGCAGAAGCGTCCTCGCCTCGCAAGCTGAGGTGCGCCATCCCAAGCTCCAGTCGAACCAGGCCCGACCAGTGCTTGCCCCGCCACGGTTCGAGCCCCAGCTGCAAATGGCCTCCCAGCAACTGAGCGTCCACGCGCCCCGTCGCGCGCGCCGTTTCACCGCTTTCATAGCTAATTCCAGCGCCGAGCCGCAGGCTTGGGCTCAGCGCAAAGCCGCTACCAAGTGCCACACGGTAAGTAACGAGCGAAGGGCTGAACGCACGGCTGCGCGGTCCCACGCCAAGCTGAAGCTCCAGCGCGCGATGGGGCGCGGGCCGCGGCGCGGGCGAAACGGGCTTCGCTGCGGGCGAAGTGGGTTTCGCTGTGGGCGCTTCGGGCAACCAATCGAGGGCGCGAACCAGTTGGGCCACCGAGATGGCGAGCAACCGCTCGGCGCCTTCCGCGCCTTCCGACACCGCTACGCTGCGGGAAAGCGAGCGGCGCGTACGCGGATCCGTCGCCGTGATCACGGCTGTTTCGGCGCCGCACTTTACGTGAACGTCGGCGCTCCCCACATCCGATTCACCTCCGCCCACCGTTGCCAGCTCAAGCTGAGCCAAACGCTCGAGCTCAGCCGCGGGCCAGGCGCCACAATCGCTCAACGCGAAACGAAGCGAGCGGCTCGCCTGGGCGGGCGCGACACTGCCGAGCGTGAGACTCGCGGCCAGCAGCCAAGGCCTCACTCCGCGCCGAGCCGTTGGCAGGACACGGCGTGCTGCAGCACGGTCCGAGGTGACGCTCACCGCGGCAGTGTAGGCCAAGGGCGGACTGTGGTGTCCGGAAAGTCATCCCCGCCGGGGCGGTTGGCCTGTGCGTCTCGCGGGTGGTAGAGTTGGTCTAGTCAGACCAGACCAGAAAGGCGTCGTGATGAATGAAGTCAGTGTTTATGTCGCGAAGACACAGCTCAGTCGGCTGCTGGACCGTGCGGAAAAGGGGCAGGAGATTGTGATCACCCGCAGCGGGCGACCGGTGGCAAAGCTCGTTCCACTGCGGGGTTCGAGTGAACCGCGCAAGCTCGGCGGTCTCAAGGGGCGCCTGCGAATCCCCAGGGATTTTGATGCTCCGCTGCCCGAGAGTGTTCTGAAGGATTTTGAGGGTGGCTGATGCGGGCTCTGGTTGATACGCACGCACTCTTGTGGGCCCTCGCTCAGCCCAAGAAATTGCCGCCAAAGGTGCGGACCATTCTGACGGAGCCTGAGCACACCGTGTATGTGAGCACCGCAACAATCTGGGAAATTTGTATCAAGGTGGGGATTAAGAAGCTCGCGGCCGATCCCCAGGAGATCGCGAACGAATCCTGGGCAATTGGCTTTCAAGAGCTGCCGCTTCACAGTCGACATGCGCTCAAACTCTTGAAGCTCAAGCCGCATCACCGCGACCCATTCGACCGGATGCTGGTGGCACAAGCACTTGAGGAAGGGCTCACTCTCCTGAGCCAAGATCCCGCGCTTGCCCGCTACGGTGTACCCGTATTGTGGGAGTAGTGCGCTAGCAACCCATTCTCAGACGACGGCGAGCGCGCGGTCGATGAGCGACACGGCGGTGCCGAGACCGCTGTGTTCGGCGCGCCAGGTAGCGAGCCAACAGGGGGATTCATTTCTTCGCCTCGCACGAGTACGAGCTCAGCCCCGCGGGGGTTGCCGTGTTGGATCGCTGGCTGAAAGAGCGGCCTTCCCACGCCTACATTTCGGAAGGTCTGCACGACATCTTTCTGCTGGCCCAGGCGAGCGACGATATGGAGGTCGACTTTAGCGAGCTCCCGGCGGTGCTTTCCTATGCGGAAGCCATCGCCCGAAGCACTGCGGTGGCGCTGGATGAGCCCGCAGCGGTTTCGGACGCCGCTGACCGAGCTCTCGTCGAGATTGCCCGCGAGCTACACATCGACCACGGTGAAAGCTGGGGCCAGCTGCTCAAGGAGCTCAGCGAGCTGCCGCGCCGTGAGCACGTTGCCTAGCAGCTTGAGCGCCCCGAATTCGGTTCCGGGGCGCGGTCGCTGCGCCGAGCCGCTCAGGGCGCTCAGAGTTTTCGCGGACGCGAGCTGACCAAGCGCGCACCGACGCTATCTTAGGTGTCAGCAAGCTCGTCGGTCCAGACGCGGAAGCCCTCGAGCTTGTTCGGGCCGAACGTGGTGGCAATCGCGACGTCGGCTGCG
>JANNWK010000635.1:0-2325 GCA_031408355.1 Myxococcales bacterium | reverse complement strand
CCGGGCGGCACCATCGCCAACATTGGCGTGCATGGGACGAAGGTAGAGCTCCACCTGGAGCAGCTGTGGGATCGCAACATTACCATCACCACGCGGCTCGTCGATACGGTCAGCACCCCGATGCTGCTCAACACTCTGCAGTCCGGAAAGCTCGACCCCAAACTGCTGATCACTCATCGCTTCAAGCTCGATCGCATACTCGATGCCTACGAGACTTTCGCGCACGCCGCCGACACGCGGGCGCTCAAGGTGCTCATCGAGGCTTGACTCAACTTCTCCCTGCGTTGGCAGGAGGAGAGCCCAGCGGCGCGGGCGTCGGCTTGCTTGAGTGCTCCTTTAATGCCGTGACCGATAGGTGAATCCGCTGCCAGAGGGCGCGCAGGCGACGGAAGGCCAAACGATAGCTGCCTTCTGGAATTGCGCTGTCGGCCCAGGTGTAGAGCGGCTGCTCCTCCAGCTTGGCGTGTTGGCGAACATACTGAGCAAGCTCAAGCATCCGCTCCTCGCGCACGATGTGGAGCTCGAGCCCCACACCAATCTCGGCCAGGAGCGCTCGGATCTTCGTGTGCTCGTCGCGGATGCGAGCGGCAAACGCGGCATCATGTTTCGCCAGACCCGGCAGCAGAAGCATCTCTTCGGCATTGAGATGCACAAGGAGGGCCTCTTCGTACACGGCCCATTCCTCAGCGAGGTTCGGCTGAATGTTCGAATGGGTCAGCTCGAGCACGGCGGTGAGCATGGCATCGAGCCGCACGTGGTCGTGCGACAGGAGCTCGCGAAAGCTGGCGGGGTCTGAAGTCTTCATGGTTTCTCTCCAGTCCCTCGATAGGAGGGCTGTCGCGGAGCCGTATTTGCACTATCCGAGCCATGAGCTCCGAGCGTCGCCGCGCCAGCCGTGGCGGTAGAATGTGCCCGCTCCCGTTCTCCACGCTCGCGAAATGTCCCCACAACTTGGGGCGATCGTGCACGTGTGTGTCGTTCTGGTAGGGCGGGCCTGGGTCGCGCCTACTCGAGCAGGCTTCGCAGCATCCAGGCCGTCTTCTCGTGGACTTGCATCCGCTGCGTCAACAAATCGCAGGTGGGTTGGTCGCTGACGCCATCGGCAGCCTTGAAGACCTCACGCGCTGTGCGCGCCACCGTCTCGTGCGCTTCAACGAGCAAGCGAATCATGTCCTGGGCCTTCGGCACGCCGGACTCTTCCTTGATCGCCGAGAGCTCGCCGAACTGCTTGTACGTTCCGGGAGCGGGGAAGCCCAGGGCGCGGATGCGCTCCGCGACGAGGTCCACTGCCAGCGCCAGCTCGTTGTACTGCGTCTCGAACATGAGATGCAGCGTCTGGAACATGGGACCCGTGACGTTCCAGTGAAAGTTGTGGGTCTTGAGGTAGAGCGTGTACGAATCCGCGAGCACGCGCGAGAGGCCGCCGGCGATCTCCTGGCGCTTGTTGGCTTCGATGCCGATGTCGATGTTCATGGTCTTCTCCTTAGTGCGGTTCAGGGCTGGCTGGCCAGGTCGAAGCGATCGAGGTTCATCACCTTGTTCCAGGCCGCCACGAAGTCGCGAACGAACTTCGGCTCTGCGCCGGCGCAGGCGTAGACCTCCGCCAGGGCTCGCAGCTGGGAGTTGGACCCAAAGACGAGGTCGACACGAGTGGCGGTCCACTTCGGCGCGCCGGTCAGCCGATCGCGGCCTTCGAAGACCTGGTCGGACTCGGCGGCCCTTTGCCACGTCGTCCCCATGTCGAGCAGGTTGACGAAGAAGTCGCTACTGAGCGTCCCGGGGCGCTTCGTGAAGACGCCGTGCTGTGACTGTCCGACGTTGGCGTTCAGTGCCCTTAAACCGCCGACCAGCACGGTCATTTCGGGCGCGGTCAACGTGAGGAGCTGAGCGCGATCTACCAGCATCACCTCCGCCGCGACGTCGAGCCTGGCGTTCTTGTAGTTGCGAAATCCATCGGCGATCGGCTCGAGCACCGAGAAGGATTCGACATCGGTTTGCTCCTGCGAAGCGTCCGTGCGGCCCGGCGCGAACGGAACCTGCACGTCATGCCCGGCGGCCTTCGCGGCCTGTTTGACGGCAGCGCAGCCACCGAGGACGATCAGGTCGGCAAGCGAGACGTTCTTTCCTCCGGTCTGCGCCGCGTTGAACGCCTTCTGGATGTTCTCGAGCATCCCGAGCGTTTTGGCGAGCTGGTCCGGCTGGTTGCCCTCCCAGTCCTTCTGCGGCGCGAGCCGGATGCGCGCCCCGTTGGCCCACCGCGCTGGTCGGAGCCGCGGAACGTGGAGGCCGATGCCCACGCGGTCGAGACCAACTCAGGGATGGACA
>JANNWK010000634.1:0-5052 GCA_031408355.1 Myxococcales bacterium | reverse complement strand
TCCTGGTTGCTCTGGTTGCTCTGGTTGCTCTGGTTGCTCTGGTTGCTCTGGTTGCTCTGGTTGCTCTGGTTGCTCTGGTTGCTCTGGTTGCTCTGGTTGCTCTGGTTGCTCTGAGGCACCCGATCCGGGCCGCGGGTGCGGAATGGGCCGGCGGCGTCGGCCCCGGAAGGCTGCGCGTCGCCAGCGGGGCCGTGCCGCTTCGAAACCGTCGGGTTGCCCGCCCGATTTGGCTGCGCACTGCGACGACGCCTGCTGCCTGCACGGTGCGACCGTGGGGTTTGCTGCGGGTGGGGACGACGTGCCGCCACTGCCGAGGCGATGGTGCGTGCTCGACGGGCGAGGATCGCGCAGGGTTCGTCGCTCATGCCGATCCTCCTGCTCCTGGCCGCCCTGGCTATGCCCGTCGTCGCGTGGGTCTCTCAGCGCGGCGCGTTCGGCCCCGACAACGCGGCGATCTCGAACCAGTATCCGACCCTGGTCGTCGCCGCGGGCTACGCGTTCTCGGTCTGGGGCCTGATCTTCCTGCTTGATATCGTGTTTGCGGCGCGTGAGGTGCTGGCGCCGAACGGTGGCCTCGCACGGGCGCGGCGCTCGGCGGCGGCGGGTTTCCTCCTTACTGCCGCGTGGATGCCGATCTTCTCCCTGCAGATCTTCTGGCTGGCGCTGCTCGTCATCTGGGCTGCCGCGGCCTGCCTGATCCACGGCGCGCTCGAGACGACTCGAGACCCTGCCCCCTTCGGGCGTCGGATCTGGTCCTGGCTGCCGCTGTCGCTTCACGCGGGCTGGCTCTCCATTGCTGCGTTCCTGAACACGGCGCAGGTCATCGTCGCGTACCGGCTCCTTTCGATCGATCGGATGCTCCCGTGGAGCCTGGTCCTCTTCGCCGCAGCCCTGGGCTTGTTGCTCATCATGAACCAGCGCATGCGCGGGAACGTCGCCTACGCCGGGGTCGCGATCTGGGGACTGATCGCGGTCTATGTGCGCCAGGGGAGTTCCAGCGCACCGGGCGCCACCACCGCGGGCTGGACGGCGTTGGCCATGGTCGCGGTCCTGGCTGCGCAGACGGTGTGGCTGCGGGGGCGCGCGAGCCGAGTGCCGTGAGCCTTGCAGCTCGACCCCGTCGTGACCGCCATCGGGAGCGCGAGCCCGGCCGCGGAGTTCCCGCAGACGCTTGGTGGCGCGCTCGGGGTGAGGGTCGATCCAGGGGTCCAGGTCCTCCGCTGAGCCGAAGGACGGGCTGCCGCAGACGGCGCGTGCGTCCTGGCAGGCTCTCGCCCCGCTTGGCCCGCGGCCGCGCCGCTTCGAAACCGCCGGAGTTGGCAGCCCGCTCTAGAGGCGCTCTGCGACGACGCCTGCCACCTGCACGGTGCGACCGCGGGGTTTGCTGCGCGTGGGGACGATGTGCCGCCACTGCCAGTCGGCGGTAAATACGCTATGTGCCTGCAGGCGCGGCACTAAGCCCGCTAAGGAGGGAGCACCGATCAGCGGCAGGCGCTCGGGGGAGTAGACCACGTTGCCGCGGCCATCGAGCGCCGTGCGTTGATCGGTCACGTCGCTGCTCAGCGCGATGCAGGGCGCAGCCGCCAGCAGCGAGCGCACGTGCGAAAGCTGCACGCGGTGCGTGAATTGACCGAGCGCCACCTGAAACTCGTGGGCCTGCGTGCGCTCACTGCCCGGGAAGCGCAGCGCGAACCGGTCTGTCACGTATTGCGTTAGTGGCGTCGCCAGCTGCGACAACACCATCGACGAGCAGGCAAAGTCGAGCGGGCCCGGCGCCGCGCCCTCTGGAAAGAGTCGGGGCGGATCGCCTACGCGATAGTCGTGCAAAAGCCGGAGCAGCGCCGCGTAAACCTCGCCTTCACCCGGCAGCGCCAGGGCAGCGTGAGCCCCGTCCAGAAAAACGTCGTTGATGCCCGTGACGTCGGCCTGCACCAGCGTCAGCCGCGCGTGGAGCTTTGGCTCCAGGCCGACCTGCTTGACGCTGTCGGCCAACGCGGCGGCGTCGATGTCGACCAGCAGGAGCTGCTCGAAGCGCTCTGCCAGCTTGCGCAGTGGAATGTCGTAGAGCTTCCCGGCGCCGATCACGACGGCGCACGGTCCTGCCGCGCGCTCGGCGCCGCGCAGCAAGAACTGTCTGTTGCTCTCCCCGTGCTCTCGCCAAGCGGCCGTGTTCGTGTCGCGGCTGCGCGTGATGCCCGCCGACGTGGACGCATAGCCCAGCTCGCCGAAGGTGCTTTCCGTGACGGCCTCGTGCGTCGGCCATGCCGCGAGCGTGTCTGCTCGAAGCTCATCGAGCGCCTGCAGCACGTCACCAAAGCTCAGCCGAGCGGGCAGATCCGGCAGGTCCAGGCGTGCCAAAGCGTGAGCGAAAGCGCGCAGCGCCTGGTAGTGCTCGAAGCTCCACGGCTCCCTACCGGAAAAGGCACGCTCCACAGCGGCGATCTGTTCTTCCGTGAGCTGCCCGCGGACGGACATCCCCTGCTCCGTGGCCCACGCCAGCACCTGACGGAACGCTGGAAGCGACAGTGACGCCATGCCCGCCGATTATCATGGCAGAGCCCTAAAATGCGAGCGTGGAGTCCGCTCTGCGCAGACTCCTTGCAGCTCGGCAAGGGGGGCGGGCGACTGCCAGCGCCCCCACAGACTCAAACCAGAATTTCAGGCACGGTCTTGGTGGTCTTATCCCAGCTGCCCCACTCCGTCACGGGCATGCCCATCACCTGCTGCATCGTGAGGCCTAGCTCGGTCACCTTGCGCCCGGGCAAGCGTACGTGGCGGTTGCCGGGAAGCTTGCCGCCGGCATGGCCCATCAGCACGATATGCCAGTCCGCCATGACGTGATTCCCCGGCTCTGCGAGGTCGCTGATGCCGTAGATCAGCGTTTGGTCGAGGACCGTACTGGCACCCATGGGCGTCGCCTTCATGACCTTCGCCAGGTCGGCGTACTGGCTCATGATGTATTTCTCGATGGCTCTTGGCTTCGGGCCACTATTCTCGCCGCTGTGCGTGATGGAGTGATGAGCCCCATCGATCTGAATGGTCGGATACGAGCTGTCGCTACGCGGGCCGGACCACATGTGCGAGTAGACGCGCGTCAAGTTGCAAACGAGCCCTGCCACGAGCAGGCGATTGATCACTTGGCTCTGCTCGGTCATGTCGGCGAGTGTGGCGGGCGGCGCTTCGGGAACCACACACCCGGTCGTGCCGCCTCCCGTACCGCCCGTACCACCCGCGCCGTTCGCGTTAGGAATACGCATTTCGAGCGCTCGAATGCCGTCCATATGCGAGTCGATGCGCTTGGAGTCTTCGGCGCCCAGGGTCATTTGTAGGCGTTTTGCGTCCTCCAACACCGCGTCGAGCACGCTGCGGCGCGTCTTGAAAGAGATGTCCGAGGGGACGCCCGAAGAGGAGCCGCCGCCGCCCACGGGCGGCGTCGGTAGGCCCGCGTCGAACAGCGCGTCGAAGATGACCTTCGGGTCGCGCTTGGGCGGCAGGAAGGTGTTGGGGCCGCGGTGCGCCAGGTTGCTGCCTACCGTGCCCATGGAGACGTCGCCCGTGAAGGGTATCACGCCCGTTTCGAACGACTTGAATGGCTCCTTGTTGTAGATAGCGTCGGCGATCGTTTGGTCGATCGTGGGCTGGTATTGCGTCGAGTTTGCGGTCTCGAACTCATGGCCCGGCATGCCGATGTCGGACGTCTGATCAATCACCTCGCCGTCTCCGCCGGCGAGCACGTAGGCCATGCCCCAACCGTGGCCCTTGAACACTCCGTCCATCATTTGCAGGCCGGTCACCAGCGTCATCGCGTCCTTGACGTCGGCAAAATCTTGCAGGTTCGGCGGGAGCTGCCAGGCATTGCCATCGCCGGTGGCACTCGGAGTCCACACGTCCTTGTGGATACCGTTGCCCCAGAACCACATTCCGAAGGAAGTGGGTAGCGGCGTCCCTTGGGCAAAGGCGGTGCCGTTGTTGTTGCACATGGCGTCCAGCACGGGCAGCCACATGGCAACACCAATGCCACCGAGCGCGCCGCGCAGCGCAAAACGCCGAGAAACCTTGAGCTTTTTTAGAACTTCCATGATTACTGATTCCCCGCTGTGACCACCGCCGCGGGTGCGGACCGGAAAGCATCGCTCACGACAAACTCAGCCACGAGATCGCGCCAGATATAACCTTTGGCAGTCAAGCTTTGCGCGAGGGTGTCGACGACCGCGGAGTCCTCTGACGCGTCCTTGCGGCCCGTTGCGCTGCGGTAGAAGTTGCTCATCATGCAGGTCAAGGCGCGGGGGCTCTGGGCCAGCGCGGCCCCGAGCTGCGCTCCGCCGTCGAAGGCGATTCCGTCGATCGTTCCGGTGGTGTCGATCGTTAGGCCGTTCTCCGTAGGCTGGTACTTGCCGATCGAATCGAAGTGCTCCAGCGCAAGGCCAGCTGGATCGAACAGCAAATGGCAGCCACTGCAAGCCGGACTAGTACCGTGAAGGGCCAACTTCTCGCGCGTGGTCAGGGTGGGGTCATCGGGCAAGACCGTGATGACGCCGTCGGGAGGTGATGGCGGCTTCTGACAGAGAAAGGTCTCTGTGATGAACACGCCGCGGCGCGTGGGCGAGTTGTGATCGACCTGCGAGTGGCCTGCGAGCACCCCGGCCTGCCCCAAGATGCCAGCTCGGCCCGTCGCTGGACCCAGCGTGAGCTGCGCGAAGCCTGAGGCCGGCGCAGCTGTGTCGTAGATGGGAGCCAAGGTCGCGTCCACGAAGGTCTGATCGCTATTGAAGAACGAGCGCACGTCGGCGTTGGGCGCGAGCACGACGTTCTTGATGAAGAGCTGCGTGGCTTGCAGCATGGAGCTCTGCAGAGCCGGGTTCCAGCTCGGAAACATAGCCGGGCTCTTTTGAACCACCGTAACGAGGTCCGTGCGCGAGAACTCGTTGAAGAAGATAGCCATGCGATCGACCGCGCTCGGGTCGTTCAGCAGGGGCGCAGCGGCTGTCTTCAGGCCATCGACGGTGTCCAGCTGGCCTGCCGCAGCGGCAGCCAGCAGCGCGTCGTTCGGGG
>JANNWK010000633.1:0-6129 GCA_031408355.1 Myxococcales bacterium | reverse complement strand
GCCGTGCACGCACCAGCGAGCTTCGTTGCGGGCGATCCGAGCGTGGTTGCGGAGTCACCCGGAGCGCGCGGCGACCGGCTGCTCCGCGCGATGGTGGTCGTTGACTACGCGCGGGCACCGTTGGTGCTGCTGTCCCAAAACCAGAACGCTCATGAGGTCGTGGCCGGACAGGTGTGGCTGCACGTCGCGGCAGCGTTCTCGCTCCAGCATCGCTGGCTACTCGCGCTCGATGTGCCGGTGCTGCTCCGGGAGCAGGGGGAAGCGAAGCCCTTCATGGCGGGTTTGCCGGCGGCTTCGGAACGGGCAGCCCTCGGAGACCCTCGCCTGTCCTTGCGGGCTCGAGTGCTGGGCGATGCGGACGGACTCGCTCTGGGCCTTGGGGTCCGCGCCTCGATACCCCTGGCGACTGAAGCCTACGCCGGCAATCCCGGGCCCGTGCTGGGCCCGTTCGTCGCGCTGGGTCACCAGAACTCTGCGGCCTTTTCGGCCTTCGATCTGGGCTTCGCCTGGCGCGAGGCACAAACGCTGCCGGGCGTGCTGCCAACGCGGCTTGGTTCGACCTTGAGAGTGGCCTTGGCTGGCGGGGTAGTGCTCGACGGCGCGCGCGCCACACGCCTCGGTCCAGAGCTGGCGCTCAGCACGACGGTCAGCAATGCCGCTCGACTCCTGGATCCGAGGAGTAGCGCCGGTGAGCTGCTCCTGCACCTCCGGCACCGAGCGTGGGGTGGTCCCTTCGAGCTCGGCGTCGCCTTCGGTCCGTCCGTCGGGCGCGCACCGGGCGCCGCCGACTATCGAGCCTTGCTGAGCCTTGCGTACTCTCCGGAAGAGCCCGCCCCGCCGCCCGACGGAGACGGCGACCGCGTGCCCGACGACGCCGACCTGTGCCCAAGCCTGCCAGGCGAACCTTCCGAAGATCCGATGATGCACGGCTGCCCGCCCGTGCCCTCGGACGCCGACGGTGACGGCATACCCGATACCCTCGATGCGTGTCCGCGCACGCCCGGTGAGCCCAGCGTCGTGCGGAAACGACACGGTTGTCCCGAGCCTCAGGCGAAGCTCGAGGTTCGACTCGAGCAAGCCCAAATCATCATTTCGGAGCAAGTGAAGTTCGAGACCGGTACGGCGCTGATCCAAGGCGACAGCTTCGCGCTGCTCCAGCAAGTGGCGGACGTGCTCGAGAGCCACCCTGAAATCGAGAGCTGCGAGGTCGCAGGCCACACGGACGACACGGGCGGCACCGAGCTCAACCTCCAGCTTTCGGAAGCTCGCGCGCAGGCAGTGATGGACTGGCTCGTTGCTCGCGGCGTGAAGCTCGAGCGCTTGAGCGCTCGCGGCTACGGGGAGACGCGTCCCATCGCCGACAACTCCTCCGAAGAGGGGCGGGCGCGCAACCGGCGCGTGGAGTTCTTGATCGCGCGCCGAGCCGCGTTGCCACCGGCGGCGAAGCCATGAAGCGCTTCGTCAACGGAGCCGCCTTGTGCCTGGTCGCTACTATGGCGACGTGGTCGCCGCGAGCGCACGCCGACGCTTCCTCGCCAGGGGGCCCGCGTTTACTACATACGCCAGCGGCCAAAAAGGCAACCGAGCAAGGCATCCTGACTCCCGTGGCGGTCCGGCTCGAGATCCCCACAGACCTACCAGCTCGACGGGTCCTCCTGCACTATCACGTCTTCGGCGCGTTTGAGTGGCGCACGCTGGAGCTGCGCCGTGAGGGCGCTAGCTACAAGGGGGCCATTCCGTGTCTCGAAGTGAGCGAGATGACGAAGGAGATCCGCTACTACATTCGCGTTCACGATGCAGCGGGCGCCGTGGTCGCCGTCAGCGGCACGCGCACAAGTCCCTATGTCGTGTCCATCCATCATCCCAGCGCGCGACCCGACCTCGCATCAGGAGCCGCCCATTGCCCAGACCCAACCGAGTGTCCACCGGGACTGCCCGGCTGTCCGAGCGAAGAAGTCGAGCGCATCCCGTGCCTTCGCGACAGCGATTGCGAAGGCGGCTTGAGCTGCGGCTGGGACGGCTTCTGTGCGGCGAACCCGCGCCGAAAGAACTGGTTCGGCGTGGACGTGAGCCAGAGCCTGGGCGCGGTGGCGACGCAGGGAGCCTGTTCGGTGAGCAGCCAGGAGAATACCGGGTACGCCTGCTATCGGCCGCGAGACGGGAGCGTCTACACCGGTCGCCCTGTCTACTCGAACGAGCCGCTAGCGCTCGGCTGGGCACCAACGAGAGTGCAGCTAAGCTACGAGAGGCTACTATTTTACAACAGCACGCTCGGCATTCGAGTCGGCTACGCCTTCGCTGGAGCGGGGCCAACTCTGCCTGAAGCTGCGGGGTTCGTGGAATACTCCGCCGAGGTGGTGGCGCGCTATTGGCTGGGCCAGGATCCGTTCGCCCGGCCCGGGCTCCGCACGTTCCTCATGCTAGGCGCCGGCGTCGCGGAGTTCGACATCGACGTCAATGTCAACGTGCGCGAAGATCCGCTGGTGCCCCACAATCAAGGTGGCAATGACCTCGAACAGACGCTCCAGGTTTGGAAGCGGGCAGGCGACGCGTTCGTCTCCTTCGGAGCGGGCGCCATGTATCCACTCACGGAGAGCCTGGGCGCGATGGTCGAAATGTCGGTTTGCCAGGCCTTCCCGTTCGCCGCCACGGTCGCTAGCGGGAGCGCCGGCCTCCGCGTGGGGCTCCGATGAGCCGGCTTCACGCGCTTGCCGGTGCTAGCCTGCGCGGCGTGTTCTCGCGCTGTCAGCTCGTGCTCCTGGCACTTTTCGCCGCTGGCGGCTGCTCGGCGGAGGCTGTCCCAGAACCAGCGCCCACGCTCGACACCAAGGGAGCGTTCATCGCCGTCGCCGCCGACGAGGGCGACTATGAGCTACTCCGCACGCTCGCTGTCTTAGGCAGTGGGCGCGACGACGACGCTTTCTTTGTAGTGCCCTACCCGGTGAGGCCCAAGAGCTTCGAGGAAGCGCGAGCGTTGGCGCAGGACCCGTCCCTGCCGGGCCAGCACGTCATCGCCATCGGAAGGCGCTACATCACGTCACGCGAGTGGAGGGTCGTATGGTTTCGAAGCGTCAGCTCCGAAGAAGAAGCCGAATTCCGCTGAGGCTTTTCGTGCTGGGCTGGCTCCTGGGCTGCTCCCGGCACGCGGAGATCGACAATTCGCCCGACGCTGGCAGCCTGCCCACCCTGGAAGTACCACGTCCGGATGGCGGAGTACCGGTCGTGGAGGACAGCGCGCTCGCAAATAGCGCAGGGCTCGATTGCAGCGAACGACCCAAGCAAGCTGCCTGCGGCGGCGCCAACGACTTTGCCTGCGACTTCGACGGCTGGCTTGAGACGCTCGCGGAGGCCTGCCAACAAGCGACGGATTGCCACACCGATGGCTGGGTGGAGGTGCTGGTAGGTCCAGAGGGCTGCGCGACCGAGCTTCGGATGGAAGACCCCGACGCCGCCTATGTGGCCTGCATCACGACGCAGCTCAGCCAGTACCGTTGCCCCTGCTCGGACGTAACGGGCTCGTGGTTTCTCGGACTCTCCCACGATGGCTGCACGAACACCCGCTGCGGCACGGGCGAGCTTCGTTGTCCGCCCGGCTCAAGCTGCCACCAAGGCGAATGCGTCGAGGACCAAGCCGCGGGCGGAGCCGCGGGCGACTGACTCGTCGCGGGGCGATGTATCTAGGTCTTCGGCCGATCGAGTCGCCGCTGGAACATGACAACCATCCCAGCACTTTGCGGCGGTAAACGCCGTAGACCTTATCAGACGCGGGCAATGAGCTGCCAGGGTTGCCCGCCCTACCCTCGGACCTAGGCGTGAGGCGCGGCCGGCGCTGCGTTTCCGCGCCTGCTCCCGGATATTTCGCTGACGAGGCGGCGTAGGATCAAGATGTGAGTGAGGAGCGCGGTCGGCACGAGCACGGTCGGCAGCCAAACGAACGGGAAGTGCGCTACCCAGGTGTTCGCCGGCTCGTTCGTGTAGACGCGGAGCGGCCCCGGCATGCTGAGCACGGCGATGACCACGATGTTCAGGAGCAGCGCGAAGCCCACGATGTTGAAGAGCCGGCTCAGGCGCAGCGGCGGACCGCCCTGATAGGACAGCACCGCGATAGCAAGCGCGCCAACGCCCGTGATGATATCGAAGTTCTGCCCCGAATAGCTCATCTGCACGGGCATCACGCCAGAGGTGTAGGCGTGATGCATGAGGAGCTCGAGCGGCAAGCGAAAGGCGTTCACGCCCACCAGCAGCCAGAGCGGCACGTTCGCGGCCAGGTGGGCGCCGAACCGTGATGCGCCGAGCCAAATCGTCAGGGCCAGCCCGACCAGCACGAGCAGCGGCAGCTTGGGGGGCAGGGAGAAGTCCGCCAGTACGCCCGCAGACGCGAGCGCCGCCGAAACCGCCAACCACGCCCCCAGAGCCAGCGCGGCACGCTTGGTATCCGCGGCCGCATCGCGCCGGGCTCGCCCCGCGGCCAGATGAACGACCCACAGCAGTAAGGAAACCACCAGGGCCACGAGCCCGGTGAAGCTGACGACCAGGCCCAGCGACGCCCTCGGATCCATACTTTACTTTTTAATAGCGTTCGCTACTATTCGTCAAGCACTGAACCATGAGCGCTTCCTCCGATCTAGCTCCCCACAAGCGGAGCTACGCCCAGCTCTGCCCGCTCGCGCGCGCCCTCGACGCGGTGGGCGAAAGGTGGACCCTGCTCATTGTGCGCAATTTACTGGTCGGCCCCATGCGCTACGGGCAGCTCCAGGAGGCTCTACCTGGCGTCACGACCAACCTGCTCGCGAAGCGGCTGAAGGAGCTGTGCGCTCGCGCGCTGCTTGAGCCGCGACTCGTCCACGGGGTCACGGTCTACGGGCTCACCCGGCGGGGGTTCGGCCTGGAGCCGGCACTGCTCGCGCTCGCTGCGTGGGGCGAAGCGGAGCCCATGCCCCCAGCCGGGCAGCGCAACTTGCGCTGGGCCATGCTCGGTTTGAGGCGACGCTACCGGGGAGGCGTGAGCGGCACCGCGCGCATCGTTTGTCGGCAGCCGAATCGTGAATTTCTCCTGCGGTTCGGCGAGCAACTCGAGTTTTGCGAGGCGCTGCAAGGCGCGCCTGATGTCGTGGCGGAGGGCACCGAGGCCAGCTTTTTTGCGGCGATCTATGGACGGGCGCCCTGGCGCGAACTCGTGCGGCAGGGCGCGCTCAGCCTGAGCGGGGACCGCAAGCTGTTCGGTGCGATGTTGAAGAGCTGCGCGCCGTAGCCGCCATGACGGGCACAGCTCCTCACGCCGGCGCGTCAAGCTCGGGATAGTTCCGAAACAGGCCGTGCTGATTGAACGGAATGCGCCGAGGCGACGCCAGGTAAGCGGCGAGCCTCGGTCGCTCGGCCACGCTTTCGGCAAGCGCTTGCAGGCATGGCAGCCCCGGTTTGAGGCTCTCGAGCGCCCGCGGGAAGGCGAACGACAGCCCACTCCACACCTGAAATAGCGATAGGTCCAAGGTAGTGATTCGCTGGCCCACAGCGCACGCGCCTGGCGCGGCCGGGTTTTCCCGGAGGGCGCGCTCGAAGTAACCAAGGTACTTGGGCAAACGCTCGGCGCGCAGATGCTGCGCCCGCCGCACCGCCTCCTTTTGCTGATCCTCGTAGTAGAGGCTGACGCCAATGGGATGATGCACGTCGTGCAGCTCCGCGACGAAGTCGCTGAGCGTCAGCTGCATCTGCTGTGCAAGAAGACGGTCGCTTTCGCTCTCAGCGGCGAGACCGACGCGCGGACCGAGCCAGGCAAGGATCTGAGCGACCTGAGAGATTTCGAGTTCTCCATGACGCAAGATCGGTGGCGCAAAATGCAGCCGGCTCTCGAGCAGTCGCTTGAGCGCGTTCACGCCGCCGCCCTCCGCCTCGGGGCAACGGGCTACGTCCACGTACGGGGCACCCGCGTCCTCCAGCAGAAGCCGCACAAACTCGCCCCGGCCTTGAATGGACGGCCAATAGTAAAGCTCATAGCTATTGAGTGTCAGGTTCATGGTCGCGGCCTGGGCCTGAGCCGCAGTTTAGCGCGGCAGGGCCTACAGTGCTTCCACCGACTTGACCATTTCGCCGACGAAGCTAGCCCGCGCACGGATCAGAAAGACCCGAAGC
>JANNWK010000632.1:0-7395 GCA_031408355.1 Myxococcales bacterium | reverse complement strand
ACTCGAACACGGCGGTCACGTTCAGGTGGATGTCCTCGAGCCACCGGTCGAAGGCGGGGCCAAGAAGCTCTGTTTCCAATACTCCGGCAAGGCCGAACCAGGCCCAAGGCTTCTCAACTAGATTGCCAAGCCGCCCTCGGGCCCCCCGCCAGGCCCGCAAGTGCTGACCCCTACGGAGCTCCTACTGCCTTCGCTGCGGCACGTTCGAGCCGAGCCCGGACCTGCAGCGCCAGCCCACAGTTGTTCGCCTGACGAGCCTGGGCCGCCAAAGCGTCGCGGTCCGTGATGACCCGTCCACCCACGGGCACGAAGTCGGCGGCCGCCTGGGCTCGAACTCGCACGACCGATGCTTTGCTGCCAAGGTCCCACACCCCTATCCGCGCGAAATGAGGGACTCGTTGTAGTCGCTGCTCCGGCGACTCCCCGGCGTCCGGAGAATCGGTCGGCAAGCCACCGTCCGGATCCTCATCAATGACGAGCGTAAAGAAGCGCGCCCTCGACATGACCTCGACCGCTACCGGTACATCATGCTTCGCGACGCTGTCGAGGTCCCGATCGTAAATGCTCACAGCCAGCTCGGTGTCGGCCGCGTGAAGCTCGTCGGTCCACTCGTTCGACAGCACGCGGAGCGCCCGATAGGCCAATCGCATGTTGTACGGCCGCGGCGGCGGGGCGCAAACGTTCCACTCGTTGCACAACAGACCTGGCTCACAATCGCTCGTGTTGCGACACGTCGCCGAGTCCGAGGTCTGCGCCGCCGCCCGCACGAACAGGCAAGACGTAAACCCGTCGAGCAGCGACCCCTGGGCGGCCTTGCGGATCTGCTTCGGGCTCTTGCTGTTCTCCTGACGGAGTCGCAGGTAAACGCCCGGAGCCTCCCGCAACTCAGCCAGCGAAACCCCTGATGTAACGAGGTCAGTCGGCCCGTCCCCAGCCAGCTCCCTCACCCAGCCCTCCACCTGATCCCGAAATGGCTGGATCTTGGGGCCCAGCGCCACAGCGATCGCCCGTTGCTTAGCCATCACCGCACTCTTGCGGCTCTCCAGCTCACTCTGGGCGACACGCCAATAGATCGTAGCAAAAGCCGCCAGGCCAATCATGACCCACAGCCAGAACTGCGGCGGCATGGCGCGAAGCACCACGCGACCATAAACCAACGCGCGCCGACGTTCGGCGCGCGCTTGGTTCAAAGAGGGGAGCCCTCGCTCCCGCATGCTCGTCAGACCCTCAGCCGCCCTCGGCCCCGCCGAGACGCCCGACCATAAAGCTCACGTTCGGGTAACCAGCAAACGCAGCAGTCTGAAACACGCTCTTCACGACCAGGGCCTCAACCTTGCGGTCGACCTGGAGTACCACCACGCCACCGAATTCCTTGCCCGGATTCAGCTGCTTCCAGAGTTCGCGCTTGTTCTTGAGCACATTGAAAAGCTCATCAACGCGCTGGAGCCTGTTGGCTTCGACGATAGCCCTGGTATTTCCGGCCGCCGTGCCATCGACCAAAATCTGGGTCCCCGTGATCGCGACCATCGGGGCGTCCGTCATGTCCATGACGTTCTCCGCGTTCGGCAGCTTCACGTTCTTGTCGATCGGCAGTTCACCGCTAGCCGAGAAACTGGCGAGCAAGAACAACACGATACACAACAAGAAGTCGATGAACGGAATCAGCGGGATCTCCTGGTTGACAGAGCGCTGCCCACCACCCGAAACCTTCTTCCGCACGAACCGCAGGGGCACGTTATGGAGCAGACGCCTGCCGGGCACCGCAATCGGTTGATGAAATCTGCTGAGCGGTTTTTCCGACATGGGTCAGTTCACCGAAAAGGTCACGTTAAAGCCAGGGATCTTCGTGGACTTGCCACGCTGACACACCGAGCAATCCCGCTTGGGGGTGTAGATAGCGTCGATTACGGCCACCACGTCCGAAAACGGAGTGCTGTTGTCAGTGTGCAACACGGCCTGGTCGATCTTCTTGTCGTCCTTGAAGTCACCCCGGTGCGACCCATTCTGAGTCCACTCGTCGGTGATCTTCTTAGCCAGATCCGGGTAACGGATGTCACCGTCGGCACCGACCGGGACCTTCTTGCGCTCGACGTCGATTGTGTTGACGACGGTGTTGCCCTCTTTCCAAATCAACTGGAACTTGGTCTCACCCTTCATCTCCACGTGGAGCTGCTTCTCCTTCTTGATCTCCTCGGGAGGCTCGTCCTTCGGCGGGCCCGGCACGCGAGCGTCTGCGTTGATGCGCGCCATCTGCGACCACACCGCAGTCACGAGCAGAAAGGCCACCAAACAAAGCAGAAAGTCGATGAACGGAATCAGCGGGATTTCGTGATTCGTCGCCCGCTTACCACCGTGTCCGCCTACATCAATACCAGCCATGCTCGCTCCTTAACAACCAGCCCACGTGCGCGGGGGGGAACGGCGCGAGCCCCGACTTTATGTCGAGGCCCAGCGCCGCGAGGTCATCAGCCCTCGACGCCCTGGAGGTTGACCTTCTGCCGATTCGCCACGACCAGGTTGAGGACCTGAACGGACGCCTCGTTGATGTCATCTTCCATGCCCTGCGTCTTGCCGTTCAGGAATGCGAAACCCATGAGCGCCGCGATAGCTGCCAGGAGGCCGAACGCCGTGCAGTTCATCGCTTCGGCGATGCCTTCGGCGAGAATGCGTGCCTTCTGGCTCGGATCCACCGACTCGCCACCGACCGCCCCGAAGGCCTTGATCAGACCGACAATGGTCCCGAAGAGGCCACAGAGCATGGCCAGGTTGGCGAAGAGCGCCAAGAACCCAGTTCGCTTTGCGATCTTCGGCATCTCCCGGAGCGCCGACTCGTCCATCGCCGCCTGGACCTCTTCGTCAGGGCGATTCACCTTGACGAGGCCGGCCTGCACGATGCGGGCGAGCGGCGCGTTGGCTGCCGAGCACATCTTTACGGCCTTCGCGATATCCCCGGCCAGAATGCACTTCTGCATCGTAGCCAAGAACACCTCTTTGTTGATTGACGCACCGAACAGATACACCGATCGCTCCGCGATGACGGCGATCGAGCAGATCAACCAAAACAGGATGAGCCACATTGCCCATCCGCCCGCTTGGAAGTGATGCCATGCACTCGACATTTTGACGTTTACCTTCCGACTGATGCTTCGTTGGATACCCCGGAAACCCGGCTAATAACGCCTTGTTCCCGCCTCTGCTGCCGGCATTGGTCCGACACGCTTTTGGACGCCCACCGCCCGCCTAAGGGGGACTCGGGGCTTTGGGTGCCGCGCATCTTGCTAAACTGTAACCCCGGCAGTCAAGAGAGATTGGATTTTAGTGAGCTGTTCGCGTCTGGTCAAAAAGTTCAAGTTATAGCGGCGAGTGCAGGCCACGGGTATTTCGGGCGATTCTGGCTGCCGCCTGGTGGCGCTGCGACTCCACCCGGCCGAGCTACGCTTTTCTTGGCCGAGCAGGGCGAGTGTGTGCCCGCGTGCGTTGCCAGCGGCCGGCCCAAAGCCCGACGTGCGCCAGGTCCTGTCCGCTCGTAGGTGAAGGCTTCGCATCCCCGGCCCCCCCTGTTCGACCGTCGCTTCAAGTTACTGAGAGGGGCTGAGCCTCTTTAGGACTGTGGTCCAGCCGGCCGAGCGAGCGCCTCGAGTCACCGGCGAAATTCGCGCGAATAAACGGGTACTTGTAAATCGAGTTTTCCCGCGGCTATAGTCCGGAGTTCGCAGTGAACGGGAGCCAAGTTTCAGCGCCCGCATCCACCATAAGTATCAAGAGCAACAGAAGGGACTTGGGGAATGTATCTCCTGCTTCTAGCGGCCGAAGGTGCCGGACACAGTCAACTGGTCGAGGCTTTCAAGCAGAACCCGACCTTCATGGTCCTGAATCTCTGCTCGTCGGCCATCGTGTTGACGATCGTTATTGAGCGTTTTGCCTTCCAGATGACGCGCTACCGCGTGAACTCCAAGGAGTTCTTTGCGCAGGTCAAGAAGCTTGTGACGGCGGGCAACATCGACCGCGCCATCAAGCTTTGTGAGGCGGATGACTACCCCATCCTGCAGCTCGTCAAGTCAGGGCTCACCCACGCCAACAAGGGGCCGGACGAGATCGATGCATCGCTGAGCGAGAAGCTTTCGGAGCTCAAGCCGCAGGCAGAGAAGCGCATCGGTGCGCTTTGGTCGTTGGCCAACATCGCAACCCTCATCGGCTTGCTGGGCACGGTTAACGGACTCATCGCTACCTTCGGCGCCATCGCGGCGCCCGGACTGAGCCAGTCGGACAAGCAACGCATGCTGTCGAACGGTATTGCTGAGGCCATGTACAACACGGCCCTTGGTCTGGGCATCGCCGTGTTTTGCATGATCGCCCACATCATCTTGCACACGCGAGCCAAGACTATTCAGCATGATCTCGAGACCACGATGGAACGCACCTTCAACATGCTGACCATCACCCAGAAGCCCGGCCAGTACTAAGGTTTCGGTAAAGCACCATGTCTCTCAGCGCAGCACAGCGCGGGAAGATCCGTCGGCTGAGCCAGCCACGTGAGCTCTCGCCGGACGAAGAAGGCGGCGAGCTCAATATCGTTCCCTTCCTGGACATCGTGGTGAATATCCTGATCTTCGTGCTGGCGACCGTTGCGGTCACCTTCACGGCGAGCATCGAGACGGCACCACCGGCCAGCAAGGGGGCGGGAGTCCGCGCAGAAATTCCGCAAGAAGCCCTCAATCTCACGGTTTTTATCGTGAATGACGGCTTTTCGCTGAAGGCCTCGGGGGGCAACATCGCACCGGGCTGTCAGGGAGTGGGTCCGGGCATCGCCGTTCCCAAGGTTGGTGGCGCGGACGACTTCGCGACGTTGACCAGCTGCGCGGCTAGGCTCAAGGGGTCCTCCCCTGAGTTCGCAGACGAGAATCAGGCGTACATCACCGCCAACCCGGGTACCGATTTCCAGACCGTCGTAGCGGTGATGGACGCCCTGCGCAGTACGCCGGGGGGCGATGTTCTTTTCGACAGCATCAACTTTAAGGTGTCGCGATGAGCCAGCCCACCGGGCCAGGCGCCGGCGGATCCCCGCCAGGAGCTTCCGTTGTTGCGTACAAAGGCGAGCTTCGCCGAGCGATTCGCCGCAACGCGCACGACCCTGAAATCAATTTCCTCAACATCACCGCGATGCTCGACATCATGACGATCATCCTCGTCTTCCTGCTGAAGACGTTGGGCGAATCGAGCGCAGCCGTTCCGCAGAGCGACGATCTGCGCTTGCCCGCGTCGATCATCAAGACCCAGCCCCATCAGGAGGGTGTCTTGGTCACGATCTCGAAGTCGCAGATCCTGGTTGGGGATGACAAGGTCTTGTCCCTACCAGGACGCGAAAGCCTGGCGCAGGCAGGCGTCGATGCCCGACACAAGCGCGGAGGTCCGAACGACCTTTTCATCGTGCCCCTGGGCAACGCGCTGATGGCCGCGCGCAAGACAGACGTTGCCGTGCGTCGTGCCAAGGGCCTGGACCCCTCGTCGTCCGAGGCCATCATCATCGCCGACAAGAACACGCCCTACAGGCTCCTGATCGAGGTCCTCTTTACCCTTGGTCAGAGTGAGTTCGGCAAGTACCACTTGATGGTTATTCAGTCGAAAAAGGTGGGCGGTTAACTTTACGGCGGGGTAACGACGGCGCGGACTCCCGAGCGCCGCTCGCCGTTCGGTTTGGTGGGTTGGGCGAGCCCGTGTCTGTTCAGGCGCCACGGACGTGGTGCGCCGAAGACGCTTGCTCCGCGGCCGAATACCGTGCTACGTGGGGGACGTCTCATCGAGGCTAACTCCTTTGGAGTGCCGAGAGCCGCCGGTGGTTGTCCTGCCGGGCGCCGCTCCGCGAAGCCAGTGATGTTGAGTCTCGACCAGCGGCTAGGCACAGCGCGGTCCACTCACGAAGTCCCTGAGTACGCGGAGCCAGTCGTCTGGCGGAAAGTCGGTCGCGGCACGAGGACTCGAGAGTCGGGCGGCGCGGAGTGGCTGCGCAGGTAGCGCCTCGCCGGTTCCGCTCAGTCGGCCAGCTCTGGCCCCGGAAATCCCCCCAGTGACTCAGCTCGCGCTAGTACTTGCCCTCGGCCTTGTCGGTCTTGCGCTGGCGTTTGTCGTCGGATACATCGAAGTGACCCGTAGCGTCGTCTCGCCGACCGTTAAGAGTATTGAAGGAGCAGTGGAGCGCGCCGCACTGGCGTTGTTGCGCGCGAGCGCTGGGCGCACACTGCTGGTCCTCGCGGCGCCGGCGGCTGGGCTCGTCGCCTACTCGCTTCGGCAAGGGGCTCCTAGCGGCCTGGTATCCCCGAGCGGCCGCGCGATTTTCTTCTGTGTCTCGCTGCTGTGCGGAGCCACGAGCGCCCTGGGGCTCGCAAGGCTAGCCGTTACGTTCGGGACTCGCAGCTGCTCCGGCGCTGCAGCCGCGGCCGCTCGCGGGAGCGCCCGCTCCCTTCGCCCGTTGCTGCGAGCGGTGGGCGCCTTGGCCGTTTTTGGCGAGGGCCTTGGCCTGGTGAGCGTCGCCGGCATCTTCGCCAGCCTTTACGCGGTGCGCGGGGGCTTTGCCAGCCCTGGGGGCAACCTCGAGCTCGCGCTTGAAGTGGTTGCGCTATTGCCATCCTTCGCCCTAGGCAGCGCGGTCGCCGCACTCGTGCTTTCGCGGGAAGGCTGTGTGTTGGCGGTTGCCGCCAGCGTGGGAGCGACGCGCGCTGGCGAGCAGGCCGCGGAGTTTGCGCCTCACGATGCAAGGAGCCCGGCGGCGCTGGCCGAACTCCTGGGACAACAGGTCGGGGGGCTCATCCCACGAGTCCTGCTGAACTATGTCGGCGGCGTCACCGCGACGATATCGGCTTGTTTGCTGGCTAGCTCTGCGAGCGCAAGTACGAGCGGCGCTTTGCAGGGGGGCATCACGTGCGTGCTACTGGTATTGATCGTTCGAGCCTTCGGCGTAGTCGGCTCCAGCTGCGGGGTGATTGCGACGCGCGCTGCGGAAGACGAGGCCCCCGTACGGGCGTTGCTCAGGGGCCATGTGAGCACGCTCCTGGTGACGGTCTTTGGTGTCGGTGCGGCCCTCTATTGGCTTCGCGTGGAGCACTTCCTCCTGCTGCTTTGGCCGACGCTTGCAGGCCTGGCTTCCATGGCGTTCGTGACGCAGCTCGCGTGGTTGCCGCTGAGGCGCGGCTCCACCGCCGTGCGGGAACTCTCCGAAGCGCGCAGCCTGGGCGAAGGTGCGGCGATCGTCCGCGGTTCCTGCGCGGGCGTCGCCTCCGTACTTCCGTGTTTGCTCCTTCCACCGGCTGCCTTGTCGCTAGCCCAGGCCGCGCAGTCGCTTGGCTCCGGACCGAGCGCAGCCATAGTGTTCGCGGCGTTCACCGCGGGTGTCCTGGCGGC
>JANNWK010000631.1:0-7882 GCA_031408355.1 Myxococcales bacterium | reverse complement strand
CGGCCGCCCCGCACGCGCTCGTGCTCGGCGCGGGTCCGATGCTCTTCATGAACGCTCGCCCGGACGAGAGCCGCGACGCGCAGGCCGCCTTCAAGGCTGACGCGCTGGCGGATTCGTTCAAGACCCTCCGCCTAACCGCTTGGTCCCCCGGCGCCAACGACTGGCTGCTCGGCCCGGCCGCGTTGAGTAAGTTGGCGAGCCGATCGGGCGCGAGCCTGCTGGCCGCGAACGTGAAGGCGGCCAACGTGGAGAGCATCAAACTCGTGGAGGTGGGAGGCATTCGGCTGGGCCTTGCCGGCGTCAGCATGCCCCTGAGTTCTGGCAAGGAACCGGAGGGCGTTCAGGCGACCGACCCAGTCGCCGCAGCGAGAACCGCGTTGGCGGCCCTACAGGCGAAGGGCGCCAGGCTCGAGGTGCTGCTGTTGGCGATGTCGCGCGGCAAGGCGCTGCGGCTGCTCGAGGACGTGCCAGGCTATGAGGTCGCCGTGGTGGGCAAGCCGTTCGACCAGGGCGAGACCAACGACCCGCCACTGTCGCCCGTCATGGTCGGCAAGACGCTGGTCGTGGAAACGCCCAACCACTTGCAGGCGATAGGCGTGGTGGACCTGTACATTCGCGGCCAGTCCTTCGACTTTGCTGATGGCAGCGGCCTCGCGACCACCGAGCGCAAGCTGGAGATCGGCCGGCGCCTGGGCGAGATCCAGGCGCGGCTCGATCAGGGCGGCTCCGCCAAGGATCTGAGTGAGCTCATGCTGGACAAGCAGACTCTGGCGGCGGAGCTCACTCGGCTGCCCGAAGCGGCACCACCGGCGCAGGGCAGCTTCTTCCGATTCCAGTCCGTCGAGGTGCGCGAGAACTTGGGCTCAGAACCCTCAGTTTCCAGCTTTATCGACGAATACTATCGACGCGTGAATGACCACAACCGCGAGGCTTTCAAGGCGGTGGCGCCGGCCCTGCCCGCAGCGGGCGAGGCCAGCTACGTCGGCCTTCAGCGCTGCAGCTCCTGTCATGAGTCTCAGCGCAAGTTCTGGGACAAGACCGCTCACGCCGGCGCCTACGCGACGCTGTCCCGCCAGCACAAGGAATTCAACCTCGACTGCGTCGGCTGCCACGTCACTGGCTACGGCAAGCCGGGCGGCACGACCGTGACCCATGTAGAGGGGCTCGCCGACGTTCAATGCGAGGTCTGTCACGGTCCCGGCTCCAAGCACAGCGCAGCGCCCACGGAGAAGGGCTTGCTCCAGCAGCCGAACCCGGGCTTCTGCGCCTCAGAATGCCATCACCCACCTCACGTGCACCCGGGCTGGAGCGCGACCGCGGCCTGGTCAAAGATCATCGGGCCGGGGCACGGCATGTAGCGCCTGCCTGGAAGCTCAGCGTGCGGCGAACGGCAGAACCGCCTTGATGTCTTCGTCGTTGAAACGCAGCATGCCACCCACGAAATAGTCCCGCCGCGAGCTGCTCAGCACGTCCTCAACGCCGCCGAGCAGCCAGAGCCGGTTGATGAATTCGTAGCCGAGCGAAATACGCCAGCGCGGCAGCACGACCTCACCGAAGCCGTACAGATCCTGACGCAGCTCGAAGCGATCTTCGAACAGCAGCACGTCGAGCCCGAGGCCACCGGTAGACTCCTTGATCCCGAAGCGGCCGGTGAACGGACCGAAGCTCTGAGCGAACTGCAGCGAAAATCGCAATGAATTGGTCGTGACCGTGCGCACCTCGCGATAGTGCGGGGGGTCGTTCGGGTTGGTCGTATCCACGTCGATCTGCTCGAAGCGCGTCAAGCCCTTGGGGTCGTTGACGACCTCGATCAGGTAGTACTTGTCCTCACGCGGTTGCAGCCGGATCTCGAGGTAGCTTTTTACAGTGCTGGCAAGAAACTGATAGTCGGTGCGCAGACTCACGATCGTCTGAAGTCGCGACATGCCGCCTAGGAATTCGCCGACGCTCTCGACCGTCCCCTCCACCTCATTGATCAACTTCTCGTCCTTGGTCAGGCGACCCAACGTGCCCTCACCGCGGTCGAGCCGGCCGCTAACGCTGTCGATGCTCTTGAGCGCGCTCTCCAGGTTTTGGCTGGCGCGGTTAACGCGATCGACGATCTGTCTCACTTCGCCGGCATCACCGGCTTGCCCGTCGCCAGACTTGGTCACGAGCTCGCGCACCTCGCGCGTCGTTTCGCGCACGTTCTCCAGGATGCGCTCGATCTCCGGCCCGCTCTTCTGCGAAATGACCTGCGTATTTGCGAGAATTTCGTGAATGCTGGCGCGATTCTCGCGCACGGTCTGATTCAGCGCGTCGGTCACCTGCGCCAGGTTGCGCAGCGTCGACTGGATGTCGTCTTTGCCTTCGGCACTGCCGACGGACGCAGCCAGCGCCTCCGAGACCGTCTTCACGTCCTTGGCAATGTCGGCCATCTGACGCATGAGGTCGTCCGGCGTCTGCGCCTCCACGATGATCTTGATCTCGTCTCCGTCCTTCAGCTTCCTGCGCCCCTCGGTGCCCGGCGCGACCTTCAAGTGGTATTCGCCCAGCAAGCTGGAGGCGACCTTGGCGGCCGTCGCATCTTCGAACAGCGGGACATCCTTGTTCACGGCCACGTCGATGCGGGCCAGGCCTCGTTCCAGCCGCACGCTCTTAACCTGCCCCACCGGAATGCCCGCCACCCGCACCAAGGAAAGCTTCGCGATACCGCTCGCATCCTTCATGCGCGCGAATACCGTGTACCCGCCACTGCTGTCGCCCGTCTTGCTGACGTATCGGTAGATCGCGAGCCCCGCCACCAGCAGGACGACGACGAAAGCACCGACCTTTGCGGCAGAAGTGAAGCGACCGGCCATGCGGCGAAGACAGCAGCGTAGACGCCCTGCCTCAGCGGAGCAACGGCCCTAGGACCGAAACATGCTACAAGCGGTCCATGGGCCGATCTCGGGTGTCGCGGAGCAGCTGGGCTCGCGCAACACCTGCCCTGATTTGCCTAGGTCTCGGCTGCGGGCCGGCCCCGCTGAAGAGGACCGCGGTTCCGACGCCCACGCCGCATTCGACTCAAGCTGGTGCTGGCGAGGTCTTCGAGTTTCCAGCGGAGATGCGTTCGCCCGTCGACGAAGGTCCAACAGATCCTGAGCTTTCGCCCTTCTTCGCGCTGTGCGAGCGCGGCGATCAGGCCCTGTCGCGCGTGGCGGCCCGCTTCGCGCGACGCCAGAGCGACGGTGACGCTCCGCTTGACGTGTCGGAGATAAGCTTTGCGCTGAGGGCGGAGGGTTCGCCCTATGTTTGGCCGAGAGCCTGGACCCTGCAGGGCGGCGAGCTCACCGGACCGGTCGCCGTCGAGCGGATGAAGGCCTGGCTCGCCACGTTTGCCGACGGAGGGCAACGCCGCTGCGGCGTCGCTATCTCGCAAACCTCGGGGCCAAGCGTGCTCGCCGCGGTGGCCGTGGACGCCCTGGGAGACCTGCGGCCCTTGCCAGTACGGACGCGCGCCGGCGTCTGGCTCGACCTCAACGCCGAGCTGCTCGTGCCCGCGACGGATGCCAAGGTCATCGTGCTGGGCCCAAGCGGGGCGCCGCGCGCCCTACCGACCTCCTTCGACGGGAGGTACGTCCGGGCACGCGTCCACGCGGACCGCGCTGGTAGTTTCCTGTTTCAGGTGATGGCCGACGTGAGCGGTGGCCCTCGCCCGGTGCTCGAGGCAACCGTGTACGCTGGCGTGGCGCCGCCCACGTCGTTCTTTGGCGCCGCGGCGCCGGGCGAAGCGAGCCCTCCCCCACCGCCGAGCGCGGATCCGAGCGCAACGCTGCTGGCGATGCTGAACGGGGCCCGACGAAGTGAACACAGCCCGCCGCTTCAGCGCGACGCCGCGCTCGACGCGATCGCTCAGCGCCACGCAGAGACCATGCGCCAGGTTCGCCGCATCGCTCACGACGCCGGCGACGGCGATCCCACGACGCGCGTTGAGACGGCTGGCGTCAATGTGCTGGCGACTGGCGAGAACGTGGCGCACGCACTGAACGTGACGCACGCACATCGAGCGCTGTGGGGCAGCCCCTCCCACCGCGCGAATCTCCTGCAGCCGCGTTTCGATAGAGTTGGAATCGGCATCGCGGTGGACCCGGATGGCTCGCTCTGGGTGTGTGAGGTCTTCTCCGACTCCGCGGAGCCGGTCGAAGCGCAGCGCTGACCCGCTGGCCGGAGCCGGTTCTTTCGCGAGAACACGCTTCTAATGCGCGGACCGGCAGGTTACTTTCCGCGCCGTGTTGTCCAATAGGCAAGAGATCTCGGGCGTTCGAAGCAGGGCTTTCGTCACTCGAGGGCTTTGCGCAGCGGCCATCGCGCTGAGCGGTACGGCGGCGCTGCTCACGCCGGGCGTGGCCCACGCTCAGGCAGGCTACTTCCACGTGGACCGCGCACAGATCTCGGGCGCGCCCGACGACGGTTTCATGGTCTGGCGCCCCGACGGAGCCAAGGAGAACCGCGTCTACGTCAACGGCGCGCTCGGCTACTCGCACGTCCCGCTCCGCAACGACACCGTCACCGACAACGCCGACGTCGAGAAACGCATCGACAATCCGATTCAGGGGCAGTTTGTCACGTACCTGTCGGGCGGTATCCAGGTTCTCCAGCGGTTCACCTTCGCTCTCACTCTGCCCGTCAGCCTCCTCACGCTGTTCGGAGATGATCCACAGGCGGCGCAGGTTGGCGCCGGTGGAATCGGCGACAATCCCGTCGCACTGCATGATCTCCGGCTCGACGCACGCGTGAAGACCTGGGAAACCGACAGTCGCTGGTTGAAGTTCGGGTTGGGCGCCGCTCTCTACGCCCCCACCGGCAACCGCACCGCCTTCAGCGGCGACGGGCAGGCCACAGGCTACCTGTATGTGGCGAGCGAACTCGACTTCAACAAGTTCTATCTGAGCGGCAATATTGGCCCGCATTTTCGGCCGGAGCGCAGCATCGGCGGAACCTACGGGGACCTCTACGTTGGTCCGGAAGCTCGCTGGGCCTTCGGCGCCTACCTCCCGCTCCGCGAGGGCAAGGTAAGACTCGGCGGTGAGCTTTGGGGCACGACCGGCATGGCGTCGCTCGGACCCGACCAGGAGAGTTCGTTTTTCGCGCCCAAGAACACGGCGCTCGAGTGGCTAGCGCAGGGTCGCTTCACGCTCGATCCGCGACAGCGCGTGTACGCGCAGGTGGGCGTCGGCACGCGGCTTTCGACCGGCTACGGCGCGGGGGATTTCCGGATCCTGGGCTCGATCGGTACGTACACCACCCTCCAAGATCTCAAGGGAAAGTCGCCGCGCCGCAAGTTTACGGTCGCGCCCGACGCCGACGACTACGATCGCGACACCGACGGAGACGGCTATCCGGACTCGGTTGACGCCTGTCCGACCGAAAAGGAAGACGGCAAGCCGCCGCAGGCCACAGACGGCTGTCCCGGCAACTCGGATCGCGACGGCGACGGCATCCCCGACGTGAGTGACGAGTGTCCCGACAAGGCCGAAGATAAGGACAACATCCAGGACGATGACGGTTGTCCCGAGGACGACGCGGACAAGGACAACATCCCTGACGTGCAGGACAAATGTCCGATGGAGCCAGGCAAACGCTCCCCGATCGCCGAAAAGTTCGGTTGCCCAAGTCTGATTGACGTGAGCGAAAGCGGCGAGCTCCAGTTGCTGAAGCCCATCGAGTTCGAGACCGGACGGGCGCAGATTAAACCAGTCAGCTTCCCGATTCTGGACGAGGTGCTGTCACTTCTGAAAGGCCGTCCCTCGATGAAGATCGGGGTGTACGGGCACACGGATAGCAAGGGCGTGCCCGCCAACAACCTGAGGCTCAGTAAGGAGCGCGCGGCCGCGGTGCGCACCCACCTCGAGCAGAAGGGGATTGCCGCAGCCAGACTGAAGTCGGAAGGCTTCGGCCAGACCAAGCCCGTGGCGCCGAACGAAACGGACGACGGCCGCGCCAAGAACCGTCGCGTCGAGTTCAAGATCCTGAGCGACGACTGACTCGCCCAAGGGCACGGCGACAAAACGACAAAGCGCGGAGGGCCCGACAGGGCTCACTCCGCGCTACCGCCGCCAGGACGCTGCTACTTGCTGTGCGGAGGCATCTTGGCCTCCTTGAACGTGACGTGCTCGCGCTTGACCGGATC
Source organism: Myxococcales bacterium (assembly GCA_031408355.1). Lineage (GTDB taxonomy): Bacteria > Myxococcota_A > Polyangia > Polyangiales > Polyangiaceae > PMG-095. The sequence continues at coordinate 1,731 of JANNWK010000631.1, read as the reverse complement.
GTACTTCTTCAGCTCAAGCTTGGTGGTCTGAGTGCGCTTGTTCTTCGTCGTGTAGTAGGTAAAGCCCGTACCGGCCGACGAAACAAGGCGGATGTTCTCTCGCATGGGACGCCCCGATTATCACGCGGACTTCGGCCGATCAAGGAAACAAGCGTCGAGCAGCACTTGACGAAACCCCTAGCTCGTGGCCCACTCCCCGCCCCGCGCCCGGCTAGGCAGTGCCAGGGCTTCTGTTTTTCCGCCTTTTCAGGCTTTTCAGGCTTTTCCAATGAAGCGCACGTACCAGCCCCACAATATCAGCCGCGTCCGAACCCACGGCTACCGCAAGCGCGTCAGCACCAAGGGTGGTGCCAACGTGCTGAAGAACCGACGCCGTAAGGGCCGTTGGCGCCTGACCGTGTCGATTTACCAGAAGTAGTGGTCGATAGGGCCGCCCTTCCGGGCTCGCTCCGTCTGCTGCGCGAGCAGCGCGTGCGTAAACGCCCGGAGTATTTGGCGATCCAGTCGCGGGGCGTTCGCGTTGCCGGGGACTGCTTGGTCTTCGTGCTGGCCCGCCGCGCTGAAGCTGACGCCACGACTCGACTGGGCGTAACGGCCTCCAGAAAGATCGGTGGGGCCGTCCAGCGCAACCGCGCCAAGCGCCTGATTCGGGAGGCATTTCGGACCGTGGCGGGAGAGCTGCCGCAGGCTCTCGACATCGTGGTCATCGTGCGGAAGCCGCTAGGCGAGCGAGGCTTTGCGGACATCCTGGGGGAGTGGCGCAGGGCCGTACCGCAGATCCGCCGCAAGACCGGCGCCTGAGCTATCCTGGCCGTGGTTGGCTCATGCCAGGACCCGACAGCCTCCAACGTCACGAAATCCCAGTCGGACGGGCCTCGGCCGCCCTGGCAGGCGTCCTGATGCTGTTCATCCGTGGCTACCAGCGCCTGCTCTCGCCCCTGCTCGGGCCCGTCTGCCGCTTCGAGCCCTCCTGTTCACGCTACGGGCACGAGTGCCTCCGCCTCCACGGAGCCTTTCGCGGCTCCTACCTCGCCGTCCGCCGGATCCTGCGCTGTCACCCATTCCATCCAGGGGGCTACGATCCGCCTCCCCCGGGACGCGTCTTCGAGCACCAAAGTCCGGCCCGACATCCAGGCGAGGAGCCCCCTTCCCACGGGGATCCGGCAGTGGTCCAACCAACCCCGCCAGCCTTGTGACGTTTCGCCAGGGGCCGTGCTAGACCGGCGCGGCAATTCCTCGCGCCCTGCGAATCGGCTTTCGCGAGCGGGCTTTCCGACAAAATCGTAACTCATGGAACGCGGCAACCTCGGTCGCTGGCTGCTCATCGCCGCCGGTGTTTTTCTGATCTTCACGCTCGGCAAGAACGTGATCGGCGGTGGCGACAAGCCCACCCAGAGGCTCGGATCAGCGGAGCCTCGCGTCGTGGCGAGCGTTGAGAGCCGAACCCCCGAAGCGCTCTGCGACCTGTGGAGCGATCGCTTCCACGCCCAACTGACAACGCGCGGGGCATCGCTCAAGCGCTTCACGCTCACCACGTCGAAGTACCGCAAAGACGGCAAGCAGATCCAGCTCACGACGACGCCGGATCAAGAGTTCTACCAGCAGCTCCGCTTCCAGTTCGGCCACCAGCTGGCGCAAGGCCCAGAGCGACAGGTGGACCCCGACTCGATGGACTGGATGCTGGTCACGGCCGACGGCAAGAGCTGCGCGTTCAGCTACCGCGACGCCAAG
>JANNWK010000630.1:0-9711 GCA_031408355.1 Myxococcales bacterium | reverse complement strand
GATGTAGCAGCGCTCGGTGCTCTCGCGGAACTCGCGCAGCGTCATCTGTCCGCCCTCTGCGGTCGGGGGCGGCGCGGGCAGGGGAGTCGTGGTCGCGGAATCTTCGGAGTCCGATTCGTCGTCAAACGGGCTAGCGTGCGGATCTTCCGGGAGATCAGCGACCGTGATGACGTCGCTCGACAAGATAGCGGCGCGTTCCACGGCGTTTTTCAGCTCCCGCACGTTGCCAGGAAACTTGCGACGCCCAAGCGCCTCGTAGACGCCCGGATCGATGCGCTTTACCCGCAGCCCGTTCTCGTTGCAGAACGAGGCAACGAAGGCGTCGGCCAAGAGCGGGACGTCAGCGCGTCGCTCGCGCAAGGCGGGCGTCCGAATCGGAAACACATCGAGCCTGAAGAACAGATCCTCGCGAAATGCCCCCGCTTGCACGGCCTTGGCCAGGTCCTTGTTGGTCGCTGCCAGCACCCGCACATCCACGTGAATGGTGTGTTCGGAACCGACCCGTGCCACCTCGCCGTTTTGCAGTGCGCGCAGCACCTTGGCCTGCGCGGTGAGGTCCATATCGCCGATCTCATCCAGGAACAGCGTGCCGCCGTGGGCCTGTTCGAAGAAGCCACGTTTGCGCCCCTGCGCCCCGGTGAAGGCGCCTCGTTCGTGGCCAAATAGCTCACTTTCGATGAGTTCACGCGGGATCGCGGCGCAGTTGACCTTGATAAACGGCGCGTCTTTGCGGGGGCTCAGGCGGTGGATCGCCCGGCTTACCAGCTCCTTGCCAGTGCCGGACTCGCCGGTGATGAGCACGCTGGCTTTAGTCGGCGCAACCTTGTCGATATCGACGAAGAGCTTCTGGATCGGCTGGCTCGTGCCGATCATTTCATAGCGAGCTTCCAGCTCGGCGCGCATGTGCTCCACAGTTCGCGACAGGCGCGCCGTCCGGATCGCGTTCTGCACGCTCACCAGCACGCGCTCCCGCGAAAGCGGCTTCTCAAAGAAGTCGTGGGCCCCGAGCTTGATGGCCAGCACCGCGTCGTGCACGGTCGCATGTCCGCTCACCACGACCACCGGAATATGCTTGGTCGCCTCGTCAGCGCGAATCCGCTCCAGCGCTTGTAGCCCGGTCATCCCAGGCAGCTTCAAGTCGAAAATGGCCACATCGACCGGCTGCTCAGGGTCCGAAAGCAACTCGATGGCGCGTTCGGCTGAGTCGGCCTCAAGCACGCGGAAGCCTTCGTTGCCGAGCACCATCGACAGCGTGCGACGGATGTTCTTTTCGTCGTCGACAACCAGCACCAGCGGCATGGCGTCGGTGAGCGGCGGAGCCTCGGCGGTCATGGGAGGCTAGTTAATACGGGCAAGGAAGTTGCGAGCAGGGATCGTGAACGCGCTCTCCGGATACAACTCAAGCAGCCGTGTCAGGGCCGCTCGAGCCTCCTTCGGGCGCTTCTGCTTCATATAGATCTCGCCCAGCAGGACCAAGCCTTCCGGCTCGAGTCCCGACGCCTTGAGCTTCGTGAGCGAGTACTCGCAGCGCGCCACGGCCGCGTCAAAGCGACCTTCGGCCAGGTAGAAACGGGCCACGTACAGCTCGTGTCGGGCGAGCAGGCCCAGCACGACGTCGAGCATGTAGCCCAGCTCATCGACGTGCGCCGACCGCGGGTAGTCAGCCAGGTAGCTGCGCAAGGTTGAAAGGGCATCGTTCACGGCCGCCAGATCGCGCTCCTCGAGCGGCGGCAGCATGATCGACTGGCTCACCGAGTCGTACTCTGCCTTGGCGACTCGATAGCGCGCGTAGGGGACCTCGGGATCATTCGGGTGATCGTGAACGAACTCTTTGTAGCCGCTGATCGACTCGGCGAACTTTTCTTGCTGAAAGTTGGCGTCGGCCAAGCGTAGCTCGGCGAGCCGGGCGTAGCGGCTGTAGGCGTACTTGCGCTTGACCTCATTCATCAGCTCGTCGGCCTGCTCCCAGTTCTTGTCCTCATAGGCGGAAAGGGCGGCTTCGTAGTCTCGCCGAGCGTTGTCGGCGTAGTCGAGCGCGGACTCGGCCTCGCCACCAGCGGTAGCGCAGGCGGTGGCCATGAGCGGGCAGGCCAGCGCAACAGTCAGGCTGGCGGAGGCGAGTCGACGGGAAATTGCAGTCACGACCTTCATTTTGCCCCCCAGTGGGTAGCGTTCTCCGTTCCGGCTGGCAAGGCCGGCCTTTCGAAAGAAGGCCCGTTCGGTCTGGCGTATGCCGGATGACCGGGTAATGATGGCGCCCTATGGCCGAGCCGGTCCCCATGACCCCTAGCGGAGCCCTCCGGCTCCGCGAAGAATTGTCCCGCTTGAAGGAAGAGCGCCCGAAGATCTCGCGCGAGATCGGCGTGGCGCGCGAACACGGCGATCTAAAGGAGAACGCGGAGTACCACGCCGCGAAAGACCGCCAGGGCATGGTGGAGGCGCGCATCAAGGACATCGAGGACAAGCTGGCCCGCGCCGAGATCATCGACCCTGCCAAGTTGGTCGCGGGTGACCGAGTGCGCTTTGGGGCCTTCGTCAAGCTGACCAACCTGGACACCGACGACGAGACCACCTACCAAATCGTCGGCGCCGACGAGGCCGATATCAGCCAAGGCTCGATCTCAGTGTCCGCGCCGCTAGCCCGGGCGCTAATCGGCAAATCGACAGGGGACGAAGTGGTGATTGACCTGCCTGCGGGCAAACGCCGCTACGAGATCGCCGAAATCGATTTTCGATGACAGTGGCGGTCGACGAGGGCGCTCGGCCTTCGCCAGGACAGGTCACGCTGGTGCCAGAGGTCTTTGGCTTAAGCTGCCTTCGCGGCAGCGCCACGGCGCTGGGGCTGCTGCTGCTGGAGTTCTCGCTGGTGCTTTGGCTCCGCGGCTCCGAGATCACGAGCATGTGGGAGGTCCAGCGAGGGGCAACCCTGCTCCTGCCGGCCTACGTCGCGTTTTCGGTGCTGGCGGGCATCCTCGGCGCCTATTCTCTCAGCCTGCTCATCCGGGCCGAGCGCTCTCCCTCGCATCGCGTCGCGCTAGGGCTGCTGGTGGCGCTGGCCGCGGGGCTCGCGGCATTCGGCGTGGGCGGCGGCCGGCACCTGCTCACAGCTGGCAGCCGGGCCGCGTTCTCGCTGGGTGTGGCCACGCTGGCTTTCGGTTCCGTGCTGCTGTCGGCGCGCTGGCTTTCGGAAAAGGCGCGCCGGGTGCCGCTCTGGTTCTGCCTGGCCTGCGCTCTTTCCGTCTTGCTCTTGGAGCTGCTCAATCGTTGGTTGTTGGTTCGGCTCTACCCGGGCTTTCACAGTGCCCTTGCCGCCGCGGCGCTAGTCCTTTCGCCTTGGGCCCTACTCCCGCTCGTGTCGCCCAGGCGAGCACGGCTGGGCTCGAGCGCTCGGCTCCAGGTGTTTCTATGGCTCGTGCTGGCAGCGAGTCTGCTCCTGGGGGCGGTGCTCTTTCGTCCCGCCGCCGAACGCCTGGCGCGCTTCGACAATCTTCGGCTGATGTTGGTCGACTCGGCGCCAATGACCCGCGAGGTCGTGGCTCTGAGCGCGCGCTTGGCGCCGCCTGAGCCGCTGCTGACCGATTTCGAGCTCACCCAGGAGGCCGAGCCCGACGGGCGAGCCGGCCGCACCCTCAACTTCAACGGACACGACGTGCTCCTGGTCACCATCGACGCCCTGCGTGCCGATCACGTCGGTGCCTACGGCTACGCGCGGAAGCTCACCCCGAACTTCGACGCGCTAGCCGCACGCGGGACACTCTTCGAAAGGGCCTACTGCCCGACGCCCCACACCTCCTATTCAATCACGTCGCTGATGACCGGCAAGTACATGCGACCGCTCCTGCTCCAGGGGGCAGGGGAAGACTCCGACACCTGGGCCAGCCTGTTCCGCACCTACGGCTATCGCACCGCCGCCTTCTACCCGCCCGCCGTGTTCTTCATCGATCAACCACGCTTCACGGCGTTCGAACAAAGCTACCTGGGCTTCGAGTACCGCTGGGTCGAGTTCGCGGAGGGCGAAAAGCGGCTAGCCCAGGTCGAGGCGTACCTTCAAACAGCCCCCCGAGATAAGCCGCTTTTCGTGTGGGTTCACCTGTTCGGACCCCACGAGCCGTATGAGAGTCACGCTGACTTTGCGTTCGGCGATCGCGACGTGGACCGGTACGACTCGGAGATCGCGGCCGCTGACGCGACGCTGGGCGGGCTCGTGAAGCTGATGGAGGAGCGTCGGCCCGGCGCCGTCACCATCGTCAGCGCCGACCACGGCGAAGAGTTCGGCGATCACGGGGGTCGGTATCACGGCAGCTCGGTCTACGAGGAGCAGGTGAGGGTGCCGCTGGTGGTGGTGGGGCCTGGCGTGAAGCACCAGCGCACGGCCGAAGTCGTGCAGAGCATCGACTTGCTACCAACGCTGCTCGCAGCCCTCGCCGTGCCACGCCCGCCGCGGGTACGCGGGCGTGACTTGGGGGGATTGCTTTCGGGCGCGCGGGCGGCAGAGCCTGGCTGGGCCTTCGCCGAGACAGAGGACCAAACCCTGTACGCCGAAGGCCCGCTCCGGCTCTTCTGCGCGCGAAAGCTCGGGGCCTGCAAGCTCTTCGACCTCCACCGCGACGCGGCACAGACCCGTGACGCCAGCGCCGACCATCCGACGGCGCTCTCCAAGCTCCGCGCCCGGCAGCGCGAGCTTTCCGCTTCTCATGGCCGCTACGAGCGCTCCGGTCTGCGCGCTGAAGGCAAGGGCTGGCCCGCGCCCATCTTGCGCGGTGCGGCCGGCGACGGCGACGCGGCCGAGGAAATAGCCGCGCTCCTTGACGACGCCGACGCCAGCATCCGCAGCAAGGCCGCGGAGCTGCTCTTTGAGCTGAAACGCACGGAAACCGCGCCAGCGCTGCGGCTCGCGCTCGGCCGGGCCGAGGACGACGCCGTGCGCCACTTCGCCGCACTCGCGCTGACGCGATTGGGCGAGGGCGCGCCGCTCACCGTCGAGCTGCTCTCGAGCCCAGAGCTTCACCTGCGTCGGCTGGCAGCGCTGGCGCTCGGTGAGAATGGTGACCGTCGCGGGGAAGAGCTACTGATTGCGTGGTGGCGCGATGACACGCGCCGCGACTTTCAGCGCTCGTGCGAGCTGCTCGAGGTGTTTGCCGCGCTGCGCAGCCGAGAGGTCGTGGGACTCTTGGTGCAGTCGCTCGGCGACGTGAGGCTTCGGCCCCACCTAGCCCGAGCGCTGGGGAAGATCCGCGACGAAGCCGCTATCGGCCCGTTGTTGTCGGCGCTTTCGGCAGAGCGGATGCAAAGCGCCCGCGTTTCGCTGGCAGGCGCGCTCGTGGAGCTCGAGGCCGGTCCCGCCCTGGCGGCGCCGCTGGTCCGATTCTTGGGCGTGCCGGATCCGCTGCCCGGCGGTCTGCAGCTCGCGCAGCGCGCCAAAGTGCTCGAGCACATCGGGGGTCCGGTCGGGCGAGAACAGGCCCGGCTGGCGCGCGACGAGAACCTGGGCGTGAAGCTGACCCTGACCATCCCTTCGGGCGGAAACGGACGGGGGGTACGCTTGCTGGTTCGGGCTCGCAACGGCGGCGCCACGCCGGGCGCGCTCCTCTTCGCGCGCGGCGCGGACGCAGCGGCCGTCAAGCCGCGCGCCGAAGGCAGCGTCGTCCTGCCCAAATTGCCCATCATTGACGAACAAACGGCCCTGCGCTTGAGCGTCCCGCCGAGCGCCGAGGCCATCGAGCTGTGGGCCACCTTGCCCGACGGCTTCAAGGCCCGGCCGGGGCTTCGCGGTACGTTCGTGCTCTACGCGGAGCGCGGCATCGACGTCGAAACCCTGGCCCTGGTGCCACTTTCCAACGAGCTTTCGCCTCCGCCCCCCAAGCCGTGGCAGCCGGGCCCCCAAACCCGCTAATCCCGCTGGCAACCCGGGCCCCGGTAAGTGGTATAGAGCGGCGCCGTGAGCGAACCGAAGGAAACTACCGAGCGCGATCTGGAGACCGATCCGGAGAGCAAAGCCGAAGCCGAAGCCGAAGCCCATGAGGGCGAGGTGCTCCCGGCCCCGAACAAGAAGCGCAAGACCCGGAGCCTCGAAGAGGGCGACGAGCCAATCCGCGATCGAAACCAGCGCGTACGCGCTGAAGCCGCCCAGAAACGTCGAGGGCGGCGGGACCGCGAGCAGCTCGAGGCCCCGCGTCGCAACCTTGACGCCGGCGAGGTCGTGGACGACGCGCTGGCTCGCTCGACCCACGCCGCCGGCAATTTCTTGCGCCGCAACTTCAATAAGCTGCAGTGGGCGATCATGCTGGGGCTCGTCGGCTGGATCGCTTGGGAAGTGTACGCTTGGCGCCACGAGCGCAACGCGGAGAAGAACACGAGCACCTTGTTCAAGGCCTTGTCCGCCGAAACGGGCCGAGTCGGTGGCAAAGAAGGCGGCGACGCCGATCCGCGCACCGGCATCACGGATCCTCGCCGGGGCTTTGCCAGTGACGAGGAACGCTTGAAGGCCGCCAAGGCCGAGTACGTGCTGGCCAGCAGCCAAGTCGGCCAGAGCAGCAGCATGGCGACGCTCGCGACGCTCGGCACGGCCGGCGTCGCCTACGATCTCGGGCAACACAAGGAGGCCAAGGCCGCCTACGAGAAGGTCCGCTCAAGCGAGCTCTTCGGCAGCGACACGGACGTCAAGGGCCGCACCCTGGAGGGCCTGGGCATGACCTTGGAGGCGCTCAAGGACACCGACGGCGCGCTGAAGGCGTTTCGCGAACTGCAGAACCTGGACGCGGCGGGGTTCAGCACGCTGGGCCTCTACCACCAGGCCCGCATCCTCAAGGATCAAGCCAAAAAGGACGACGCTATCAAGCTCATCGCCAAGGCGGGCGAGAAGCTTTTGGCCGCCAAAGACGCCCTTTCAAGCTTCAAGTATCTCACGCACTCTGTCCTGGAATTGTTTGAAACACTTGATGAAAAAGCCGCGCGCGAACTCAGGCAGAAGCTGACGCCCGCGGAGATACCGCAGCTCGGGCAGGGCAGTTCGGCCGGGCCAGGCGGCGGGCAACAGCTCAGCCAGGAGAAGCTCCAGGAGCTGCTGAACGAGCTAGCGAAGAAGAACCCGCCAGCTCCCGCAGGTGGCGATAGCGCACCGGCACCGGCACCCGCGCCCTCGGGGGCGCCGTGAGGCGTCTGCTCTTCGGGGCGGCGCTGTCGCTCATGGTGGGCGGGACGATCGCTGGCTGCAGCGCGCTGCGAGCTTCCGCCGAGCCCGAGCTGCCGCTCTGGGTCCACCGCGCGAGCGGGTCGCTCCACGTGAGCTTCAAGCGCAACGTCGTGGCTGAATCGCGGCGCACCGGCGAACCCTACGAGCGCGGTCAGGTGGAGATCGACGCCGCCAGCGGTCGGATCTTCGTGGGCTCTTCCGACCGAGGCCTGTACGCTTTGCGCGCCGACGACGGCGCCAAGCTCTGGCGCTTCGAGACGCTCGGCTTCGTGCAGTGCGCGCCCTTGTACGATCCGACCGAAGATGTCGTGTATTTCGGCTCGAACGACGGCGCTTTGTACAAGGTGAACGCGAAGAACGGCGCGCTCCTCTGGCGCTTCATGACCAACGCCGAGGTTTCTCGGCGGCCGGTCCTCGCGGGCGGCGTGCTCTACGCAACGAACGCCAACGACACGGTCTTGGCCATCGAGCCAGCCACCGGCAAGCTCCTCTGGAACCAGCACCGCACGCCCGCCGCCGGCATGGAAGTCGCGGGCCACTCCGGTCCAGCCGTGTTCCACGGCAAAGTCTACGCAGGCTTCAGCGACGGCACCGTGACGGCTTTCGACGCCAAGACGGGCGCGGAGCGCTGGCAGCCGGTCGATCTCGCCGCGGAGGCGGAGCAATCGCTCGGTCAGCTGCCTGAACAGCTCGACGTCGATTCAACACCGATCCCGGACACCATCGCGGCCGGCGCGGTCGTCTACGTGGCCAATTACGCAGGCGGCGTGTTTGCGCTCGACGCTGAGACCGGCAGCCCGGTTTGGGCCAATTCGGGCGTGTTTGGGGTCACCGACGTGACACTCTTTGAGCAGCCCGCGCACCGCCGTCGCGACGGCCGCGACGAACCTGTCCGGCGCATTCTGCTCGCGGCCAGCGGCACCACGGGCCTCTGGGGCCTCGAGCCAGAGACGGGCGCCGAGCTCTGGCGGCGTTCCTTGCCGAACACAGCGGTCTCGCGGCCGGTCGTCGTTTCCGGCGTGCTGCTCATCGCAGCCTCCAAGCTCGGTATCTTCCTGGTGAACCCGCTGGGCGGCGAGCTCATCGACGGCCTCCACCTGGCCGACGGCTCGAGCATGACGCCCGCGGCCTACGGCTCGCGCGCCTTCGTGCTCACCAACGGCGGCTCGCTGCTCGGGTTGCACGTCGCCGCGCCGATCTGAAGCGAATCCACTACCCGCGGAGCAGCCGCTGCACCAGGTCGGGGACCGACATTGCTGTGATCTTCGCGTCAAGGGGCCAGGTCTCAGAGCCACCGTGGACGAGGTAGCTCTGGCGTGGCTTGAGCAGGTCCAGCGCCGAACGAAAGCCGCGGGATACCTCCGGGGCCGTCGAGCGTTTGATTTCGATCAGCATCTCCACTTGTCCTCCGCGTTCAAACAAGAGATCTACCTCGGCGCCATCCTCCGTTCGGTAGAAGTACGGCGTACGCCGGTCCCCAGCGGCAGCAATCAGGTTCTCGATAACGAACCCCTCCCAGCTCAGTCCAGCGATGGGGTGCCCGAGGACGTCATCTGATGTCTCGAGATCGAGCAGCGCATGGACGATGCCACTGTCGCGAATATAGGTCTTCGGGGCGCGCACCAAACGCTTGCCGACATTGCCACTCCACGGCCTGAGCCTCCGCACCAGGAGGAGATCGACCAGCAGGTCGATGTACCGGCCGACGGTGGGCGTTGAAACGGCGAGAGCCGCCGCAAGTTTCGACTGGTTCAACAAGCCCCCCTGCGAATGCGCCAACATCGTCCACAATCGACCAACGGTTTCGGCTGGCATGCGCGGGGCAAACATCGGCACGTCCCGCTCAAGGTAGCTCCGAATGAACGCGTTGCGCCAGCCGACGCTGGCCGCGTCACTCCGCGCCAAGTAGCTCTCCGGAAAGCCGCCGCGTAGCCATAGCTGGCTCACGCTGCGACTGCGCTTGGGAAGCTCAGATACGTCCAAGGGCCCAAGCTCAAGGTACGCGACGCGTCCGGCTAGTGTCTCTGAGGCCTGCCTGAGCAGATCGAGAGACGCAGATCCGAGCAGCAGGAAGTGTCCCACGCGATCCCCCGCGCGCCGACGCGCATCGATGACGCCCCGAAGTGTGGCGAACAGATCGGGCGCGTGATGGATCTCATCGACGACCACGAGCTTGCCCGACTGTGAGCGCAGGTAAGCGTCCGCGTCCTCCAGCCGTCGCCGATCTGCGGGGCGTTCGAGGTCGAGGTACACGGCCTTCACTCCTCGACGGTCCGCAATCTGGTGTGCGAGCGTCGTCTTGCCGACCTGGCGCGGACCAAGCAGCACGACCGCTGGCAGGTGCCGCAGGCGGTCCTTCACGCGGGAGGCCAAATGACGCTGAATTGATGACACCGGAATTATAACTGCAGACGTTACAATTCCGGGTATGTGCCGTCAAGGCTCATGGAATCAGCCGCTCCACAACTTGCCCATTTTTCAGACTGCTCACGCGGTATGCGTGCGCGCTTGGTTCTGCG
>JANNWK010000629.1:0-6969 GCA_031408355.1 Myxococcales bacterium | reverse complement strand
GCCGCCACCGCCGCCGCAGCGCTCGCAGCCGGCGGCGGCCGTTCCGCCAGCGTTGCCGTCGGTGGCGCCGCTCGGGAGCACGCCAGCGCGGCCTTTGGCGACGCCGCCGCCGCCGCCGGTTCGTCACCACTCAGCCTCCAGCCATCCCTTGCCAGCAGCGGCGCCGCTGACCGTCCCCTCCGTCGCGCCCGCGGCAGCCGCCGTCGTGTTCGCCCCGCTACCACCTGGCGCTACCGCGCTGTTGGAGGAGCGGCTCGGCTCGGCTCAGCTGGAGCTTCGCAAGCTGGGTAGCGAGCGCCACTCCCTCCGAGCGCGCCTGCGGCGCGAGGTCGATCGCGTCCGTGAGCTCGAATCAGCCCTCCGAGCGGAAGCCGAGTTGCGTCGACAGGCGTCCGACGAGCATCAAGCCGCCCTTGCGGGGCTGCGAGCTCGGCTCGGATCGCTCGAGGTGTCCGAGGCGCAACAGCGTGAGCTGGAGGGACGATTGAGCGAAGCGACCGCATCGCTGGCGGCGCTGGGCCTGCAGCTGACCACGCTCGCGCAGGAGCGCGATCAGGCCATTTCGGCAATGAAACCGGCGGCGCCCGCGCGGGCCAGCAAGGCCGCAGAGGGGCTTCGCCGTATCAGCGGAATTGGCCCCGGGTATCAGCGCGCGCTCGAGAGTCTGGGCGTCACCCGCATTGAGCAGGTCGCCGAGTGGACGCCCGACGATATCCAGCTCTTCGCGGACAGCTTGAAGATCCGTCCCGAACGGATTTCAAAAGAGGACTGGATCGGTCAGGCCAAACGGCTGTCGGGCGGGGTCGCGGCAGTTCCGGACTGAGCTGCGGCCGCGCTCATTCTGCGCGCTTGGTGGCTCTGGCGCGACTCACGAGCCGTTCAAACTCCGCCAGAAAACGTGAGGCGTCCTGAGTCTTGCTGATGGCGCCGATGGCGCCGGTTCGTTCGATGACCGGCTGCAACGACGCCTCGCTCATGCTGGAGTGGAGGATGAGCGTGGTCTGATTCGTTGAGCTACTGCGCCTGAGCAAATGACCTAGATCCGACCCGCTCAGCGCGGGCATCATCACATCCAAAACCACAAAATCCGGCTGTTCTCGGGCGACCCACTGGGAAGTCCCGATCGCATCTTGCCGCAGGTAGACGTCGAAACCCGCTTCGCTGAGTCGCTCTCGGACGATTTCCAGCACGATCGGATCGTCGTCCACGACGAGCACCTTCCCGCGCCCCGTGGGGCGGAGTGACGAATCGGGGGCAAGGCTGCGATCGGCGGCGCTCATCTGGCACTGCCCAGAACGGATCGGATCGCCCGCGAGTTAAGGCTTAGCTCCCCGCGTTCCTGACCGTTGTCTGGCCTTGGGATAGGATCGCCCCGTTCCCGTTGTATGCCTGTTCCCACCGCGCCCGCCCCTGACCCCTCCTCAGAGCCCCTGAAGGAGCGAAAGCGGCTGATTTCGAGCTCTCGGCTCCGCCGTGCCCTGACGCTGTTTGTGGTTGCGCTGCTGCTGGCCCTGTCCGGTCTGATCTTCGTGCTCGTGTCGCGCATTTTCGACACCCTCACGCCGACCATTCAAGCGGACCTGGAGTGGAAGGCCCGGCGTGGCGTGGCCGAACTGGTCCACGCCACGGAGCTCGGCATCGTCGTCGCCGACGAACGGGAGATCAAGGGCTCGCTCGCCGGTTACGACCGCGATCCAGACATCATGGCGATCGTTGTGACGGACATGGCAGGTAAGGTTTTGGCGACACACGGGAACCCTCCCGAGCCTTCCTCGCAGCTGCTGGCCGGCAAGGCGCGATCGCTGCGGACGACGGAGCGTTACTTGGTCTCCTGGGCTGAGGCGGCTATCGAGGGCGGGCCGGTCGGCAAAGTGGCGGTGGTGGTTTCGACGGGTCGGCTCAAGGCTGGCTCGGAGCTCAAGCGCAGCATCTTGCTCAGCGCGGGCGTGGGCGGTGCGGTGGCGTTCCTGTTCGCGCTCCTGTTCGTCAACCTCTATATCGGCCCGATCATCAGCGTCACCGAGAGCGCCTTCCGCCGCTTGGAGCAGACCACGGCGCGCGCCTTGGAGGCTGCCAGGCTCAAGAGTGAATTTCTGGCCAACATGAGCCACGAGATCAGGACGCCGATGAACGGTGTTCTCGGCATGATCGAACTGCTTGCCCGCACGCCGCTCGACGACAAGCAGCGGCGTTTCTTGGGCACGCTGCAAACCTCGGCGGGTGGCTTGATGTCGGTACTCAATGACATCCTCGACTTTTCGAAGATGGAGGCTGGCAAGCTCGCACTTCGCGAAGACACCTGCAGCGTAAGCGCCCTCGTCGACGAGGTGACCGAGCTGTTTTCCGCCCGAACCGAGCTGCGCGGCGTGACCGTTCGGTCGCGCATCGACCCCGATGTCCCTGGGCGGGTCGAAGCCGACACTGAGCGCGTGCGCCAGGTGCTTTCAAATCTGGTGAGCAACGCTGTTAAGTTCACCGAAAGCGGCAGCATCACCGTGCGTGTCCTGGTGGAAGAACACCAAGGGCAGGTCTTCCAGCTGCGTTTCGAGGTTACAGACACCGGCATCGGCATCGACGCCACTGAGCAAGATCGGCTCTTTCAGTCCTTTTCGCAGGTGGACGGTTCGCTCACTCGCAAGCACGGCGGTACCGGGCTTGGCCTGGCCATCTGCAAGCAGCTCGTCGGCCTGATGAAGGGCAGGATTGGCGTGACCAGCGAGCGGGGCCGGGGCAGCACGTTCTGGTTCGTGCTGCCGCTGCGACGGTTGGACTCGAAGGGGAGCATGCCGCTACTCAGCTCGCACCCGCTCGCCGCCTGGCCGACTTCGGCCGGAACGACCTGCCGGATCCTGTTGGCCGAGGACAACCTGATCAACCAAGAGGTCATGTGCGAGGTGCTCGCCGAGCTCGGCTACGAAGTGCGAGTCGTGGCCAACGGTCTCGAGGCCCTGGCCGCCCTCGAGACGGAGCGCTTCGCGCTGGTATTGATGGACTGCCAGATGCCAGAGCTGGACGGCTACGGTGCTGCCCGAGAGATCCGTCGACGCGAGCAGGGGGCTGAACGCATTGCGCTCATCGCCGTGACCGCCCACGCTTTCGACGGCGAGCGAGCCAAGGCCCTGGCCGCCGGCATGGACGACTACATCACCAAGCCCATTAGCGGTGCTGTTCTGGCGGAGCTAATCGCTCGCTGGTGGCCGAAGTCGCTAGCGCGAGAGCCTGCCTCCGGAGAGCGCGAGGCCTCGGTGAAGCTTGCGGCGGCCGAGGCTGCGGCCCCGCACAGCGCCCCCGCGCTGGACCCCACGGTGCGGCGGAGCGAGGCCGTCACTCGAGTGTTCCTGAAGCACGTTCCGGATCAGGTCTTGAGCATCGGCACGGCCGTCGAGCAGGCGGATGAGCCTTCCCTGCGGGCCGCTGCTCACAAGCTCAAGGGCAGCTGCCTTGCCGTCGGCGTGCCACGGATGGCGCAGCTGTGCGGGCTGCTCGAGCAGGGTTCCGGTGACGGGGCCGCGCTGTTCGCCGAGCTTAGCCACGAGTTCGATCGCGTGCGCGCGGAGCTTCTGCCAGCTGTGCCCGAGGCGAGCGCGGCGACTCGGGCGGGTTGAAGTCCGCGCTGGCGCCGTCAGAAAGCCAGCCGGAAGGCGAGTGCGGCGTTCAGCGATACTTCGGGTCGCTCGCGTGTCACCCACAGCATCGGTTCGAGCGGCATGAGTTCGAGTGAGGCGTGCTTGCCCAAAGCTAGATCAAGCCCGACCGAGAGGCGTAGGGTGGGGCCATTGCGCGGCAGAAAGCCGGTGCCGAGCCGCAGCGGCAGCCCGAAGTGCTCGCCCTCGATGGGGACGCGGTACTGCAGGGTGGCTTCGGGCAGCACGTTGTGGCTTCGCGCGTCCTTGCCGCGGAGGTTGGCGTAGGCGAGCGCTCCCCCGAATGCGAAGCGCTGGCCAAAGCGATAGTCCAGGCGCACGCCGACAAGCTCGTTGAAGAAGCGCCCGTTGGAGAGGCCGAAGGCCGAAGTGGAGGTGAGCGCCACACGCAATCGGGCGATCGGAGGACTCGCGCTGGGTCGCGCGGCGTCGGGCGCGGCTGTGGCTGTGGCTGTGGCTGTGGCTGCGGCCTCGGATTCGACGTGCGGCGTGCCGATTTGTGCGAACGCAGGCGAGGCGAAAAGCAGGATGCAGGCAAGCGGGGGCTTCATGGGGACGCTCCGTGGGTGAAACGCTCGGCCGAGTCGAGCAAGGCTTCGGCGTAGGCTGGGTGATGGACATCGGCTGCCGGATCTTCCAGGACCAGCAGGATGTTGCGCAGGGCTCGGGCGCGCTCGGGCGTTGTCGGGGACACCGCGGGCTCGGCGTGCTGCGGCCTTCCTGCCGGAGCCAGCGGCTTCTCATGGGTCAACTTGGTGAATAGCAGACGGGCGCGCCGAGCCAGCTCGGGGTTTCGTCGCGGCGGTTGCTGCTGGTGACATGGGCCGCAGCTCGCTTCGGTCGCCTGGAAGGCGTGCCCCTTGCCCCGCTCGATGCCGGCGGGACCGGAGTCGTGGCAACTCAGGCAGCCACGAGGGCTCGTGGCGTGAATGGGCGGCAGGACGAGAGCCTCGCCGCTTGCGGGCAAAATACCTCCGCGCCCGGCGATGAGCGCGGCCGCGCTGGCTTCCGGCGCAAGCTCGCTGCCGCTGGGCGAATGGCAGCCGATGCAAACGCGACTGGGCCCGGAGAAAGCGGCGGGAGGGTCGGGCACACTTTGGGGCAAGGGCAGGTTGCGCAGGAGTGCAGGCTCCGCGAAGCGGGTGGCGTGGGGCGCGCTATGGACCGCGGCGACAGGCCCATGCGGATGCACGTCATGGCACGTGGCGCAGCCGAGGCCCATCGCGGGCGCGACCGCAGGGGGGGCGGGGCGACCGAGCGCTCCCCAGCTGGTGTGACATCGGGCGCAGGCGGGGTTGGCACGGACTTGTGGATCGCTATCGGCGTGAGCCATGCCAGAAGTGGCCAGCGCGGCCACGTGACCATAGCGCGGTGGCGCGTCGTGACACACGGCACACACGTCGCTGCGCAGAATGGCCCAGCGCCCGGTCGGCTCCGGTACCGCTCCGGGTCCGTGGCAGGCGAGGCAACCGACCCCGCCCAAGCGTCGCAGCGCCCGCGGCAGGTCGGCGTGCTCTTCGGGCAAGGCGCCCAGCCCCAGCTCTTGGGTCACGTGGCTGAAACCGCCGTCGCGCGTGCCAGGTTCGCCCGTGGCGTGGCAGGCGCTGGCGCACTCCGGTTGGGAGAGCGAATGGCAACCGCCCAGGTCGGACTCGAGCGCGAGTGTCATGGGGCTCTTCTGAGCGCTCTGTGCGAGTTCGCGGTGGCAATCGGAGCGTCCGCAGTCGAGCGGGGTCTCGTCGTAGCGCCCGCTCTTGAGCGAGAGTGAGCGCCCCGCAAGGTCTTGCGCTTTGTAGACGCCCTCGACGTCGGGTACGAACTCAAACAAGGAGCCGCTCAGGCTGCGCAGCGTCGCGCGCGAACCTGCCGGTCGCTCGCTGAGCGAAAACTGCGTGCCCTGCAGCAGCACCGGATGGTCGAGCGCAATGTTCGGCAGTCCGCTGGCCCGCGCGACGCTAGAAATGCCGATGTTTTGGCTAAAACTTGCGCCGCTCGGCAGCCGCACACTGAACGTGACCTCGCTGCGAGCGCGCTCCTTCACGCGCGCCGCGACCGGCACGATGCCCCAGGCCGTCGAGATGGAAAGATCGAGCTCGCTCGCGCCGGCTGTCTTGCCTCGCAGGGTTCGCCCGTCGCTCGAGACGCTGACGTCGAGGAGCGGTGCGCCGCCCGTCACCGACAGCCTGCCCTCTGCGGCGGCAGCTTCAGGGCACGCCCCTCGGGCGTGGATCTCAAAAAGTTGTTCGAGACCCACCACTCGCTCACTTCCGCCCAGCTCAAACAGCGCGCTCAGCCTCGCCCGCGGCTCCGCGCTCTTGGCTAGCTCTTGGGTCTCGAGTGCTAGCGGGCAGGCACCGGGCGCGCTGAGTTGGACGCGTCCCGCTTGGCGCCTGAGCTCGAGTGCGAGCGCCCCTCGACCCAGCTTGCGCCCCGTCTCGGCGCTGCGGGGTTCTACCTCCACGAATTCGGCCTTGCCGCGCAACTCCTCGGGTAGCTCCAGGGTCAGCCAAATCGGGGCGGGGGGAGCGGTGCAGCCCCAGCCAAGCAGACAGGCGAGCGCCGCGCCGATCTTCATCATCGGACGTCGCCCGCGCAGCTGCCTCGGTCACAGCGCCTTGGGGAGCAGTCTTGATCGAGCCAGCACTCGGGCACGCCGCGCGGTGGGGCGGGTTGGCGGCCGGGCGGTGGCGTAAGCTCGCGGCATTCGCGCATCACGCCGCGTTCCTGCGCGAAGCGACAACTATACGAGCGACCTAGTGCTTCCGGGTAGTCGGGCTGGGTGTCCACGCACACCCGCTCCACGTGTTTCGACCCTCGGCGTGGGCCGCAGCGGTAGCCGCGCTCCGTCGGTTCATTCACTACGCCGGCCGCCGGTTCACCACCCGCGCACCAGACCACGCCGCCCTGCTCCGCGCAGCGCCATTCGCCATCGTCCGGCAAGCGAACGTGACGCTGGAGGCACGTGGCGCCGTCGCAAACGAACGCGCTGGCCGGGCGCGGCGCTAGGCTCGGCGCGCTTGCGGCCGGCCTTCGAACGCTCGGTTTCCCGGCTGGGTCGGCAGGGATAGCGTCGGCGCAGCTCACGGCCAAGCCGAGCAGCAGGCCGCTAACGCCCGGGTTGACGTGCCGCCTTGAAAACACTCAGCCCTCGCCGGCCCTGTCGTAGCCCGAGTAGCAAGAAGACGATGAGTCCGCCGCCCATGCCAGGCCCGGTGCTGGCCGAAGGGGTGAAGAACGCGCAGCCCTGGAAGAAGGGCGGCTGTCGGGTCTTGACGCAAACCTCCCGGTCGCCGCCGCCCGAGACCTGGCCGATAGAATCCTGCAC
>JANNWK010000628.1:0-8634 GCA_031408355.1 Myxococcales bacterium | reverse complement strand
GCCGAAGTCCACCAGTTTCACCTCACCGAAGCGCGTCATGAGCACGTTGTGCGGCGATATGTCGCGGTGCACGATGTTCAGCGGCTGCCCCAGGTGGTCGCAGGCGTCGTGCGCATACGCGAGGCCCTCGCACACGTGCATCGCGATCAAACACGCCACCTCCACCGGCATCTGATGCGTATGCCGCTGCAGGTACTCAAGGACGCCCTGCAGGTCGGCCCCGTCGACGAACTCCATGACGATGAAGTGCGCGCCCGCTGCTTGCCCGATGTCGAATACCTGCACGCACTTGGAGTGGCTCAGGTAAGCGCACAGCCGCGCCTCGTCCAAGAACATCCGAATGAACTCGCTGTTCTGCGAGAGCTTGGGCAAGACTCGCTTGATCGCGACCTTTTTGCGAAAGCCCTCGATGCCGGCGCTCTCGCCCCGATACACCTCGGCCATGCCGCCGGCCGCGATGCGCTCCACCACTTGATAGCGTTGCGTTTCAGTCATGCACAGGCCTCTTCATGCGGCGTCCGGGCCGCGCCGTGGCATGGTGGCGGGGCGAGGCAGTGTCGGTCAATGGCCGAGACGCTGGCTGACCCGCCGCCGCTCAGTGCGCGTTCAGCCACGCCGCCCAGATCTCCGCCGTGAGCTTTTGGCCTCGCTTTGTGACGGGCTCCAGCGTGGTCTGAGCCAAGACCTTGCCGCTCTTCGGGTCGATGACAATGTACGTTGCCAGGGCCCGAACCAAGTAGGTGCGTCGTAGCCCTTCGTGGCGGTCCCACTGCCCGACGTTGATGCGCACGCGTTCGAAGCGCTGCCTGAGGGCGCTAGCGACCTCGCTGGTCTCGTCGAGTCGGGCCATCTCCAGGCAGTCCTTGCACCAGGGCGCGACGAACTCGAAAAGCAGCCTCCTGCCCTGCGCGGCCGCGCAGCGTTTGGCTTCGACAATGGCCTCGAGCACCTCCGTCTCCGTCTGCTCGCGCCACAGCAGCTCCCGGGGGATGGCCTGGCCGCAACCCACGTAAGCACTCCGGACCGACGGCGAGCCACTGGCCGCGGGAGCCGCGCTCTTGGCCGGCGAGAGCACCTCCGGTTGGGCGGACGGCTGGCCAGGGCTACCGGGACGGGTTGTTGGTCGCGGGGCCGATTGAGGCTCACTCGCGGGAACCTCACGTGGCGTTGGCGTGCCGCAGCTCCACAGCGTCAGCATCAGCCAAATAGTTGCAATGACTTTCACTGGTACAGCTTCCCGTCTGCTCTCGATAGGATCACATAATGTCGATGAAAATCAAAGCGTTAGCTTCCTGGAGTCGCGGAGGCGGCTCGGGTTGACAGGGCAGAGCGGAGAGACTACATCAGCCACCAACCCTGACGCATGCGTTAGGGTGAGTGTGTTAAGCTGCTTCTCATGTCGACCTCTTCGCCTCCTCACCGTCGCCTCACGCTCCTTGCGGGTGGGCTGCCCGTACAGGGTGTGGCGGAGGCGCCGGAGGAAGAGCTGCTTCAGGTCGGGGAGGTCGCGCGCGCCGTCGGCAAGACGGTGCGGGCCATTCACCTCTACGAAGAGCTTGGGCTTCTCAAAGCGCACGAGCGCTCCAAGGGGCGCTACCGCCTCTTCACGCCGGACGCCGTCGTGCGTGTTCGCTGGATTGGCAAGTTGCAGAGCCTGGGCCTTTCCCTCTCGGAAATCCAAGCCATGGAACGCGCCAGGAGTGACGTGAGTTCTGCGCAGTCCGCGGCCGCTCGTTTGGGCGAGGTCTACGCGAGCAAGCTGCAGGAGACTCGCTCGAAGATCGAGGAGCTGCGCACGTTGGAGGCGGAACTCGTCGCCAGCCTTAGCTATTTAGCCGGGTGCCATACGGCCTGCGAGTCCGAAGTAAAAGTCGAATGCTGCCCCGGGTGTGAGCGCAACCAGGAGCACCCTCCCGAGCTAGTTGCCGGAGCCAACGTCCACTGACATGACCCTCAAGTTCCCCATCTACATGGACAACCACGCCACGACGCCGGTAGACCCGCGTGTCCTCGGCGCGATGCTCCCCTATTTCGGTGACGTCTTCGGCAACGCCGCCAGTCGCACTCACGCCTACGGCTGGGCCGCTGAAGCCGCCGTCGACGACGCTCGGGACACGATCGCGCAGCTTATCGGCGCGGAATCCGGCAAAGAAATCGTGTTCACCTCGGGCGCCACCGAGAGCGACAACCTCGCGATCAAGGGCGTGGCGGAGTACTACAAGGCCCGGGGCAACCACATCGTTACCACTACGATCGAGCACAAGGCCGTGCTGGATTCGTGCAAGCGCCTCGAGAAAGAGGGTTTTACGGTGACGTACGTCAACGTGGGTCCCGACGGCCTGGTCGATCCGAACAAGATTGAGGCTGCCCTTACCGACAAGACAATCCTGGTTTCGGTGATGCTCGCTAACAACGAGGTCGGCACGATCCAGCCCATCAGCGAAATCGGCAAGTTGACGCGCGCTCGCGGGATAGTCTTTCATTGTGATGCCGTGCAGGGCCTGGGCAAGACGCCCTTCGACGTGCGCGAGATGAACGTGGACCTTGCCTCGCTGACCGCCCACAAGATCTACGGACCCAAGGGCGTGGGCGCGCTGTACGTCCGGCGCAGCAAGCCGCGGGTGCGCCTGTCCGCGCAGATGGATGGCGGCGGTCACGAGCGTGGTAACCGCTCGGGAACCTTGAACGTGCCCGGCATCGTCGGCTTTGCGAAGGCGGCTAGGATTCTGATCGAGGAGGGCAAGGCCGAGGCGGTGCGCATCGCTGGCCTGAGAGATCGGCTGTGGAAGCGCATCGTCAGCGAGCTGGACGAGATCGTGCTGAACGGCTCGGCAGATCGGCGTTTGCCGGGGAACTTGAACCTTTCGTTCTCCTTCGTGGAGGGCGAGGGGCTGATGATGGCCATTAAGGACGTGGCGGTCTCGAGCGGCTCTGCCTGCACGAGCGCAAGCCTTGAACCGAGCTATGTGCTCCGCTCAATGGGCTTGGACGAGGCGATGGCACATTCGTCCATTCGCTTCGGTCTGGGGCGCTTCAACACCGAGGAAGAAGTCGACTACGTGGCGGCGCTCGTGATCGCCAAGGTGAAGCGCCTGCGCGACATGTCTCCGCTCTACGAAATGCATAAGGCCGGCATCGATCTAAAGACGATCGAATGGGCGGCACACTAGGAACAAGCCATGGCCTATAGCGAAAAAGTCATCGAACACTACGAGAATCCCCGCAACGTCGGCTCGCTCGATCACGAGGACCCTTCGGTCGGCACCGGTCTGGTTGGCGCGCCTGCCTGCGGCGACGTGATGCGTCTGCAGATCCGCGTCAGCGAGGCGGGTGTGATTGAGGAGGCGAAGTTCAAGACCTTCGGCTGCGGCTCGGCCATCGCCTCTTCCTCGCTCGCGACAGAGTGGATTAAGGGCAAGACGATCGATGAGGCTGCGACCATCCAGAATAGCCAAATTGCTCAGGAACTCAGCCTGCCACCGGTGAAAATCCACTGTTCTGTGCTGGCGGAGGACGCCATCAAGAGCGCCATCGACGATTTTCGCAAGAAGCGCGCCGCGCGCGAAGCTCTGGCCAGTCAATAGGATCTCCCACGATGTCCGAAGCTGTCTCCATGTCCACTCCCCACGCAGCCAGCGTCGCGCCATCAGCCAAGCGGCTGATGAGCATCGCGCCCGAGGCTGCCAGGTTCGCGCGTCTGAAGCTTGCCCAGCGCGGCACGCCGGACGCTGCTGTTCGGCTCGGCATCAAGGGCGGTGGCTGCTCCGGGTTCTCCTACGTCATTCAGTTTGACGACGAGCCGGCGCGTGAGCGAGACACGGTTTACGAGGTGGAGGGCATTCGCTTCTATGTGGACAAGAAGAGCCTCGTCTACCTGGCAGGCTCGCTGCTGGACTACGAGAAGACCCTAATGTTTCAGGGCTTCAAGTTTAGGAACCCCAACGAAGCCACGTCATGCGGTTGTGGTCACTCGTTTACGGTCAAGTGACGTGTCAGAACGTCGCGTGATTGGAGCCTCACGGCCTGTGGCGACGCCGTTCGAGCTGCTGGGTGTGCCGACGCATTTCTCGCTCGACGAAGCCGAACTCGAACGGCGTCACCGGGAGCTGAGCAGGGCGCTGCATCCGGATCGCTACGTCGGGCGTCCGTCCAGTGAGCGGCGGGAGGCCTTGAACCGGGCGATCTCGCTGAACGAGGCGTTTCGGACGCTGCGGGATCCGATCTCGCGCGCCGAAGCCCTGCTCGTGCAGTTGGGCGGTCAGCCCCAAGGCGGCGAGCAACCGAAGCCGGATCCGCTGCTCCTGCTGCAGGTGATGGAGGAGCGCGAGGGGCTTATGCTCGCGCGCCGGGCTGGCGATCACGCTCGCGTGGAGGGTATCCGCGAAGGTGCGGCGAGCCGGGCGGAGCTGGCCGCCGAACGTATCGCTGATGCGTTCTCGGAGCAGCCTGTGCCCGTGGAGCGCGTGCTTACGGCGCTCGCTGAGCTGCGCTACCTGCGACGACTTCAGGAGGAGGCCGGCGCCGCGCTCGACGAGCTGTGACGCTGCCGGTGCAAGGGCCCATGTTACTGGAAATATTCGACCCCAAGGCGGCTCCGCGCGCGATTGGTATTGATCTCGGTACCACCAATTCCATCGTTGCCTACGTGCGCGAAGGCGTGCCGACGGCGCTCACGACCTGCGACGGTGGCCCGCTACTGCCCTCGGTGGTGCACTACTCGAGCGCAGGCGCCATTCTGGTGGGGCGGGCGGCTCGCGCTCAGCTTGCGCGTGAGCCGCTACGCACGATCGCCAGCGTGAAGCGTTTTGTCGGCCGAGACGCGGCGGATCCGGAGACGACTCGGCTAGGCGCCCATCGTTTTGCCCAGCCAGCGAACGAACACGAGGCGCGCAGCGTTCGCTTCGACGTGGGGGGCAGGCTGGTCACGCCGGTCGAAGTCAGCGCCGAGATCCTGCGGAGCCTGAAGCAGAGCGCCACAGATCAGCTGCAGCGCGTGGGCGGCGCCGTGATCACGGTGCCCGCCTACTTTGACGATGCTCAGCGTCAAGCGACGCGCGACGCTGGACGGCTCGCCGGGTTCGAGGTCTTGCGCTTGCTCAACGAGCCGACGGCGGCCGCGTTGGCCTACGGCATCGATCAGAAGCAGAACGGCTTGTTCGCGGTCTACGACCTGGGGGGCGGCACCTTCGACGTCACTATTCTGCTGCTCGAGGACGGGATCTTTCAGGTCAAGAGCAGCGGTGGCGACAGCGCGCTGGGTGGCGACGACATGGACCGCGCGATCGCCGAGCGCCTGCTGGTGTTGATGGGGTCGGGGCCCGGCGAGCGTGCGCCCGAGGTCGTGACGCTGGCGCTCTCGGCAGCGCGTGAGCTCAAGCACGCGCTGACGGACGCGGAAGAAGCCAGCCTCGAACTCCCGGCCAAGGGTGGCGCCACGCTCCAGGCTCGCTTGACGCGGACCGAGCTCGGAGAGCTGATTGGCCCGCTGCTAGAGCGGACGGGCAAGGCCTGCCGGCGCGCGCTGAGAGACGCCGGCGTGACGCCCGCCGCGCTGGATGGCGTGATCCTGGTGGGGGGCTCGACGCGGGTACCGCGCGTCCGCGATTTCGTGGCGGAGCTGTTCGGTCAGGCGCCTCGCTGCGAACTCGATCCGGAGCTTGTGGTGGCGTACGGCGCCGCGCTCCAGGCGGACTTGCTGACGCGCGACGACTCGGAAGTGCTGCTCTTGGATGTGCTGCCGCTGTCGCTGGGGATTGAGACCATGGGCGGCGGCGTCGACAAGGTCTTGCCGCGCAATACCGGCATTCCGGCCGGCGCCCGCTCGACCTTCACGACCTATGCCGACAACCAGACCGGTTTCGAGCTGCATGTTGTTCAGGGTGAGCGGGAGCTGGCAGCCGACTGTCGCTCGCTGGCGCGCTTCTCGCTCCGCGGGATCCCGCCGCTTCCAGCGGGCATGGCGCGGCTTGAGGTCGAGTTTCACGTCGACGAGAACAGCCTACTTCAGGTAAGTGCACGCGAAACGACGACCGGGATTAGCCAAGAGATCAAGGTGCAGCCCAGCTACGGACTCACCGACGAGGTAGTCGAGGAAATGTTGATCGCCGCCCTCGATCACGGCGAGCAGGATCTCGAGCGGCGTCGCTTGGCGGATGCTTGCGTCGAGGGTGAAAGGTTGCTGCTCGCGACGCGGAAAGGTCTTGCGCGCGACCGGGATCTGCTCAGCCAGGCGGAGCAGGCCGAGGTCGAGCGGGCGCTGGCCTTGCTGGTCAAGGCTGTCGCCGACGCTCGGACGCCCTCTTTCGTACAGCAGTCCATCGACGAGCTTGACCGAGTGACCCACGACTGGGCGGGTCGCCGCATGGATCGCGCTGTCGCCCAGGCTATTGCCGGGAGATCGCTGGCGGACATTGAAAAATCCGTAGAACATGCCGCCGGCGTGGATGCGCACGTGGCGCGCCACCGCGGCGAAACAGCGAGCTAGGCTCCGGACCGGCCGCTCCGCCATCGCAACGAGAAACTCATGCCGATAGTTCGCTTCATAAATCAAGGCATCGATGTGGAGGTACCGGTTGGGACCTCGCTGCTCGACGCTGCTCGCAAGGCTGACGCGCCTGAGGGCAGCGCGTGCGGCGGGGTTTGTGCCTGTTCCACCTGTCACGTGTACGTGGAGACTGGCGCCCAGCTCCTGAGCGCGGCTGAGGAAGACGAAGAGGACATCCTCGACAAGGCGTTCGACGTGCAAATGACTTCGCGGCTCGGCTGCCAGGCCAAGCTCACGCGGGATGGCCTGGTGGTTCTGCGAATCAGCCAGGAAAGTCTCGACGCTTTCTATAACGAGCACCCCGACCACGAGCGACCGGCCTAGGCCCGCGGCGGCTGCGGGGAGTTCGGGGCTGGCCTCGCGCAGATGCGAGCGCTAGCCTCACGGCCGGACAGGTCACTTTGGCAGCCAGCAACGGTAAGAAGCGGATCCTGATTGTCGAGGACGACGAGAGCATCTTGCTCGGCTTGCGGATGAACCTCGAGGCGGAGGGCTATGAGGTGGAGGTGGCGATCGACGGTGACAGCGGACTTTCGCGGGGAGCCTCCGGCGATGTGGACCTGGTGATTCTGGATGTGATGCTTCCGAAAATGAACGGATTCGAGGTGGTGCGGCAGTTGCGAGCCAGGGAGAGCGTTGTGCCCGTCATCATGCTGAGCGCGCGCGGGGCCGAAATGGACAAGGTGATGGGCCTTGAGCTTGGCGCGGAGGACTACATCACCAAACCGTTCGGCTTGGCGGAGCTCTTGGCGCGCGTGAAGGCCGTATTGCGGCGCGACAACCTGAGTCGAAAGCGTGTCGACGCCGTGGTAGCAGCGGGCGACCTGCAGATTGACTCCAGCACGCGTTTGGTCGCGCGCGCGGGGCAGCCGGTTGAGTTGACCGCCACGGAGTTCGACGTCCTGTGGTGCTTGGTTGAGGCGCAGGGGCGAGTGCTGACCCGCGAGGAAATCCTGACGCGGGTCTGGGGGGTGGGGCACCACGGCACGCTCCGGACCATCGACAACTTTCTGCTCCAGCTGCGGAGTAAACTCGAAGAAGATTCGGCCGACCCGGAACACCTGCTCACGGTTCGCGGCGTCGGCTACCGGTTCAAAGTGTGAGTCCCGGGGTAGTGCTCGGGGAGCTTTCGCGGTAAATGCGGGCCTGTGGATCAGAACCTGCTGCGCTCCTACCTAGCCACCGTCTACGAACTGCCGAGCGAGGCGGGCGCGCTGCGGGTTTCGCTCGACGGAGAAATAGTCAAGGAAATCACGTCTTTGCCGGCGTTACTGCGACAGAAGTTCGCGATCCTCACCGCCTACAATCCACGCTCGATGCTGCTGCCGCGGCGCGTGAACGACGCGCGGCATCAGGTGATGCGCGATTTGTTGATTCTTGGCTGCTACCGAGTCGAGCACTGCGTCGGGTACGACGAGGAACCGGAGGGTGTCTTTCGTGAGCCCGCCTGGGTCGTCCACGGCATCGAGCGCGACGAATCGGTCCACTTCGGTCACACGTTTCGCCAGAACACCATCGTTTACTGCCAGGACGCGCGGCCCGAGTTGATCGTGACCGATCCGACGTGCGATCAGATCGGCCGAGCCTTCCAGGGGAATTGGCGCGTTCGCAGCTGAGGTGACGAGTACGCCCGAGGCCCCTTGTCGGCGGGCTCTGCCTGCCGTTACCCTAGCGCTGTGCGACTCGTTCGGCCTTCGCTCCTCGTGGTGGCGCTCCTGCTGGCGCCGTTCGCGCTCGTGGTCAGCGCCTCGGCCGGGCTAGCCGAATCTGCGGCGACCCAGGTGGCGGTGGCGCTGACTGGCTGCGTTGGCGTGAGTCGTTCGCCTACCAGCGCCGAGACGGAGGCTTCGGAGTCTGTCGCCGAGCTCCAGCCTGAGCTGGAGGTTGCGGCAGGCAGTGCGCTGGCTGAGGGTCCAGTTCGCGGTCGTGCCGGGCGTTCGCCAGCAAACCCACCCACCGCGCTGTTCGTTTCGGCCAGTGCGGTGCTGCGCCTCGCCCAAGGGGCGGCGCGGCCCCGCGGTAGCTTCGTGTCGGCGAGTTCCGAGCGACCGGCTGGGCTCCGGCTCTCCGGCGTGAGCGGTCTCGGGCTT
>JANNWK010000627.1:0-2970 GCA_031408355.1 Myxococcales bacterium | reverse complement strand
GCCACCCCCGAGGTCGTTGCCATGGCAACCGCTGTCCGCGCACGGCATGATCGTATGCGCGAGGTGGTCACCGCGCGAGAGCGCCGCGGGGTCGGTCGTCCGTTCGAACGGGCCGAGGGGCACGTCGTAGACTTTGTCGAGGCTTCTGTCGAACGCGGAGGTGTGGAAGTAGACGAACCCGCCGCCTCCCACGGCTGCGACCGTCACCAGACCCCCCAGGGCATACAGCACTCTCTTTAGCCAGGCCATTCGCCGGAGAGCCTACTCGTGGCGCCGCTCCAAATCACCGGCAAACGCCGGGGCCTTCGATGGTATTAGGACGCATGACCAACGGACAAGCCGCCCTGGAACCGGTGCGCTGGGGCGTACTGGGAGCCAGCCATTTCGCCTTGAGCGCAACGATTCCCGCGATGCAGCAGGCAGGCCTGGTGAACCTGCTGGCCCTCGCCTCGCGGTCCCCCGAAAAGGCGCAGCAGGCCGCCACCGCCATGGGCGTGCCGCGCGCCTACGGCAGCTACGAACAGCTCGTGGCCGATCCGGAGATCGAGGCCATCTATAATCCGCTCCCGAATCACCTGCACGTGCCGTGGTCGATCAAGGCGGCGCAGGCCGGCAAACATGTGCTCTGCGAGAAGCCGCTGGCCATGAACGCAGCGGAGGCCGAGGAGCTGCTGAAGGTACAAGAGCAGACGGGCGTGCTGGTCGCCGAGGCGTTCATGGTGCGGCATCATCCCCAGTGGGAGAAAGTCGTGGAGCTTATTCGGTCAGGTCGCGTGGGGGACGTGCGTGCGGTGCAGACGGCCTTTTCCTATTGCAACACGGACCACAGCAACATTCGCAACCAGAAGGAGGCGGGAGGCGGGGCGCTCTACGATATTGGTGGCTACGCCGTGAACACGGCCCGACTCATCTTTGACTGCGAACCCCAGCGGGTCGCGGCGGTGTGCGATCGCGATCCGGTGACCGGTTGCGATCGCCTAAGCTCAGCCATTTTGGATTTCGGCAAGGGTCAGGCGACGTTCGTGGTGGGCACGCAGCACGTGGCGTATCAGCGCGTGCATGTCTTCGGCAGCCGCGGCCACATTGAGGTGGAAATCCCGTTCAATGCGCCCAACGCCCGAGCTTGTCGCGTCTTGATCGACGACGGCTTCGTTGGCGCCCCAGATTTCACGGTTCAACAGAATTCTGACGAGCGGGCGGAGGTTTTGGGCCTGCCTGTCGCGAACCACTACACGCTCCAGGCTCAAGCCTTCTCCGAGGCCATTCGCAGCGGCAAAGCCCCCACTAACGATATTCGCAGCGCTGTCTGCAACATGCGCGTTCTGGACGCGCTGTTCCGCGCGGCCGAATCCGCGCGCTGGGAGCAAGTTTAGGGCCAGCGCCCGGGCCGGTGCCCGTCCACGTGGGGGCGCGGGACGGAGGGCGAATATTCGAGGGGGTGGGCGCGCGCGGAGCGATGTCGCTCCTGCGACGAAATTTCATCAATGATTTCGTAGCATCGGGCGCGCGAGCTCACGCTGTGGCATTCGCGACAAATCCTCAGGGCGAAGCGATCGAGCTTCACCGCCGCGTGCAGCCCTCTCAGTTGGTCGAGTCGAAACTGTTGGCGGAGCCGCTGTTCAGCGTCGTGCCGATGGAGCTCGGGTGTGTGCCGAAGTTGTCGCACATGCGACAGCGGCGGGTTTGGTCGGCACGCGCGCGGTACTCTTGTGAAAATTTAGTCGCATTTGCGACATCGAACCGGGCGCGCGATGGCGTCCGGGACGCGAGCATGGGGGCCGCGCTGCCTGACGGGCAGGGTCGTGCGGGGTGTGGGCCCGCCGACCCGGCCCGAGTCCCAGCCCGAGTCCCGATCAAGCAGGGTTGGGATTTGGGCCCGCTCGACGCGCGCCCGGCGGCTAGCCTATACTCGCGGGTCATGAGCGGGACAGACGCGAGTGTTGTGCAGGCGTTGTCGAGCGCGAAGCTGGAAGCGCTAGTGGAGATGATGTTCCTGGCGGCCTCGGCCGACGGGGAGTTCAGCCAGGTGGAGCGCGGCCACTTTCTAGCCAGCGTCGAATCGCTGACGGATGGGCGGCTTGATTCAGCTGCGCTCGATGCGCTGCTCGTCAAGGCAACGGCCGACCTTGAAGCGGGCGGTCGAGAGCAGCGCCTGCTCGCCGTGAAGGAGCGTCTGCCGGATCCGGCGGCCCGTCAGGTAGCCCTTTCGCTGGCGATTCAGGTCACGGCGGCCGACGGCATCATTCGCACCAGCGAGCGTGAGCTGATCATGGAAACCGCCGAGGCGCTCGGCATCGATCTCGATGTCGCGGCTGACTTGGTGAAGAAGCTGACTCCCTCCTAGTCGTGGCGAGCGCGTTTCGCACGCTCATCGCGCCCGAGCAGCTTTCGCTTGAGCTTTGCGCGCCGGAGCTCGTGATCGTGGACTGCCGGGCCAGCCTGGCGGATCCGAAGGCGGGCGCGGAAAGCTATGCCGCCGCCCACCTTCCGGGCGCCGTGTTCGCGGACCTACTGCAGGATCTGTCGGGCCCCGTCGGTTCGGTACGCCAGGGTCGGCACCCATTGCCGGCTTCCGGCGTGTTCGCGGAACGCTTGAGGGAATGGGGCGTCACGCGCGACAGCCAGGTCGTGGCCTACGACGACAGCGGGGGCGCTTTCGCGGCGAGGCTGTGGTGGATGCTGCGTTGGCTGGGGCACTCGTCCGTGGCCGTGCTCGACGGCGGCCTAGCGGCATGGGTCGCCGCGGGCCGGCCGCTCACGTCCGAGTGCTTGCCGCGACCGCGTGGCAGCTTTGTTGCCGACGAGCACGCAGAGGCCTTGGTCGACGCGGAACAGGTAGCGGAGTTCACCCGCGCAGGGCAGGCCGTGCTCATTGACGCGCGCGCTCCCGAACGCTTTCGTGGCGAGCTTGAACCGGTCGACACGGTCGCCGGTCACATTCCGGGCGCGCGCAATCTGCCGTTTGCCGAC
>JANNWK010000626.1:0-2059 GCA_031408355.1 Myxococcales bacterium | reverse complement strand
GACACCCCGGCTCAATAAAGCGCAGCCGGCTCAAAACTGCGCGCATTTTCGGACAGCGGCACTCAACCTTCGACGCGGACACGCTGCTTGATGGCCTGCAGCTCGTCGTCGACTTCGCTCTTCTTCAGCTGCTCGCCCGCTGGCCCCACCCCCGCCTCAAGCGCGCGGAATTTTGCTTCCACCTCGTCGCGCGAGAGGCCGCCCGGCCCCGACGCGTTCAGTACCCCGTCAAGCTCCCGCTGGGCCTGCACGGTCGTCTCGACAGCCTCGATCTGATCCTCCATCCGGCGAAACTCGGCGAAGGCTTCACCCCCCACGCGCTTAGCGCCCAGGCCGTCGGCGCCGCCCCCCGCGCGCGCCTGAGCGGCCTGAGCCGCGAGCGTGCCCTTCTTGTGCTCGTACTCGTTCACCTTCTGTTCCATGCGCTCGAGCTCGGACTTCATCTCGTGAGCCGCCGCTCGCTGCTCGCCGCGCAGGGCCTCGGCCCGGTCCATTTCGCCCGTCACCCGGCGCTTTTGCAGCAGGGCCTCGCGCGCCAACTCGTCGTCGCCGTTCTTGACGGCCAGCTCCGCTCGCCCTGCCCACTTCTCGGCCTGCTGGGCCAGCTCGTCCAACTTGCCGCGCAGCTGCTTCTCTGCGGCTACGGCTCCCACCACCTCGCGACGCGCCGCGCGGATCTGCTCGCGCATGTCGAGCAGCGTCTGTTCCACGGATTTCCGCGGATCCTCCAAGCCCGCCAGCAGCGCGTTGAAGTTCGAGGAGATGGCCTTGCCCATGCGGTCGAAGATGCCCATGCCCGCAATTTGCCACGGCGCGGGCGCACTGCCTACACCCGCAGCTACAGGGCCCGGTTGTCAGCCGCCTCTCCACCGGTTCTGCGGGAAATGCGTCACCCCCTTGCGGCAAGGAGGGAGCCCGACGCCGCTCCCGCAGAGCAATTTTCCTGATGCTTTCCGGCGGTTGCAGCTCGAAATAACCCAGCAGAGTTATGCTCGGCGAAGTCAAAACCCCAGACGCGTGTTTTTGTCTGCGCAGGCTCGAGCGCAGACGCGGTGCTTGTCGTCGCGAGCAGCACCGCCAGCGCACAAACGGAAACGCCCAACCATCTCAGCGAGGCCAGGCGCAGCAGGGATTGGAGCGAGGTCAACACTTCCCGGAGTTTAGCTGCCTTCTCGCAGGGCTAGTAAAGAAGAAAAGGCTACAGCTTCGGGTCGCGTTTTCGGCGGGCGCCCCAGAGCGTTTCGGTCACGATCTCGTCGGCGGCCTCGTTGACCGTGTAGTAGACGTGCTGCTCGGTTCTGGGCATGAAGACCCGCCAAACGGGCTCGCCCTCAATCAGCGCATGTGGTCGCCGCACTTTAGTGTGGCGCGCGATGC
Source organism: Myxococcales bacterium (assembly GCA_031408355.1). Taxonomy (GTDB): domain Bacteria; phylum Myxococcota_A; class Polyangia; order Polyangiales; family Polyangiaceae; genus PMG-095. The sequence continues at coordinate 682 of JANNWK010000626.1, read as the reverse complement.
GCGAAAAAGTGACCGCCAGCTCTTCCTTGAAGAGGTCCGGAGCATCGAGGCGGTGGCTTCGCCACCACTCATCCTGGTGGCGAGTTCGGGCCTTTGCCCGACCAGAAACGCGTAGGTTCACCGCTGCGAGCCTAGTTCGGCGAGCACTTCTTCGACGGAGTACGTGGGGCCGCCAGCCTTGTGCTCGGCGATGGAGGCCGCGAGCTCGCGGTGCAGCTCGGCGCGTTCCTCGTCGTCGAGGTCGTCCCAGTCGTCAGCAATCTCAAGCGGCACCACGCTGCCCTCTGGCAGGTCTGTGGGCTCATCCAGCGTGAGGCGGCCGTTCTTGACTTGGGCGACGTGCATGGCCGGATGGTATCGCTTCTCGGACAGGTCCGCACGTGGTCGGGGTGGCTTCGCACAAAGTCCCGCTTGGGGGGACCCGACGCGGGCTGCACCGCCCGGCGAGCGGATGGGTGGGAGCCGCCAGGCGCCGTGCCAGAGCCGGCGACTAACGGCGCGTCGGGCGGCGGCGGCTCGTCCCCAGCTCCGCCCCAAGCCATTTGCCGCCCCACGCCAGTGTCGCCTCGTCGAGCACTGGCGGGCCGTTCCGGGCCCGCGACAGGCCGTCGTCCGCTCCGACGCCCCGTTGGGCGTGCTCGGCTGCGGCCGCTTCTTCCTTGCCCAGAGTTCATTCTGGGAC
>JANNWK010000625.1:0-1683 GCA_031408355.1 Myxococcales bacterium | reverse complement strand
GCCGGCAGCGCGGCGGAGCCCGACCCATCCCGCCGGCGGCCCGCCTCAGAAACCGACCCCGCGCCCCCAAACCTGGGCTAACCTAGCCGCAATATGGCTCTTTTCCTGGGTCTGGATTCCAGCACACAAAGCCTGTCGGCGATGGTGATCGACACGACCTCCGGCAAGGTGGTGCTCGACCAAGGTCTGAACTTTGGACAGGTGCTACCCGAGTTTGACTCGCCCAGCGGTTTTCTGCCCCACGAGAACCCGCGGCTACGCCACGCCAACCCGCTGATGTGGGTCGCCGCTCTCGACCGGCTGCTGACGGATTTGAAGCGCGCTGGCACCGACTTCAGCCGCATCGAAGGGGTAAGCGGCGCGGGTCAGCAGCACGGCTCCGTCTACCTGAAGCGGCGCATCTCGGACGCCCCCGCCTGGGATCCCGCCGTCGAGCTGGTGAATCAGGTAAGGCCACTGCTCAGTCGACCCACCGCCCCACTCTGGCTGGACAGTTCCACACAGGAAGAGTGCATTGAAATCGCCGAAGCCCTCGGCGGAGACGACAAAGTGGTGAAGCTCACGGGCTCGCGCGCGATTGAGCGCTTCACCGGGCCGCAGATCCGCGCGTTCTCGAAGCGCGAGCCCCAGGCCTATCAGGGCACCCGCGAGATCCACCTGGTCAGCTCGTTCATGGCGTCGATCCTGGTGGGTCAGACCGCCGGCATCGATCACGGCGATGGCGCCGGCATGAATCTGCTCGAGCTGTCGACCGGCACCTGGGCCCCGTCACTGCTCGCCGCCACGGCCGCAGGCCTCGCCGAGAAACTGCCCAAGGCGGTGCCTTCGCGCTCCTGCGTGGGCGAAATTGCCCCCTACTTTGTGCAGAAGTACGGGTTCCGGGCCGGCACGCCGGTGATCGCCTTCACGGGTGACAATCCGTCCAGCCTGGTCGGCATGGGCGCCACCGAGCCCGGCACCGCCGTCATCAGCCTGGGCACCAGCGACACGGTCTTCGCCGCCATGCGAGAGCCGCACACGGATCCTCGCGGCTTCGGCCATGTCTTCGGCAACCCCGCCGGGGGGTTCATGTGCCTCATCTGTTTCGCTAACGGCTCGCTGGCGCGCGAGCAGCTCGCCGAGAAAGCCGGGCTGAGCTGGGACGCCTTCGAGCGCGCCATCCTTCAGGAAACAACCCCAGGCAACCAGGGCAATCTGCTGATGCCGTTCTTCATTCCGGAGATGACGCCCAAGCTTGCCACACCGAAGGTCGAGCTCTTCGGGAGCGAAGCGTTCGTGGCTTGGCAGGAGCCCGCGGCGCTGGCACGGGCAATCGTCGAGGCTCAGGCGCTCAGCATGCAGCGACACTCGGACTTCATCGGTCAGCAACCCTCGCTCATCAAGGTCACCGGCGGGGCCTCCGCGAACCGCGGCATCCTGCAGGTGTTGGCGGACGTTTTCGGCGCCGAAATCCGCACGCTGGCGGTTGGCAGCTCGTCAGCGCTCGGCGCCGCGCTTCGAGCCGCCGAGGCCGTCGGCGGTGTCCCCTTCGCCTCGCTCTACGATGCCTTCGCGGCGACCGACGCGAGTCGCGCTGTCAAGCCTCGTCCCGGAGCCACTGCCAGCTACGACGAGTTGCGGCAGAAGTTCCTGGCGCGACTCGCGGCGCTGGGCGCCTGAGCTGCACAAAAAGCCTCGAGCGGC
>JANNWK010000624.1:0-3060 GCA_031408355.1 Myxococcales bacterium | reverse complement strand
AGCGGCCATGGACAACCTGCCCCCAGATCTCGAGGCGTTCGTCCCCAAGCGGCCGCCTGGGATCAGGCCCACCCGCCTCGACGCCGCGCGCGCCGTGATCCGCGACTTCATCGCCCAAAGAAAGACGGACCGCATCGGTGTGGTCGTGTTCGGCGCGGATGCCTACGTGCTCTCGCCGCCGACGCTCGACTACCACCTGCTCGACAGCCTGGTCGCCCGAATGGATCTCGATCTGATCGACGGCAATGGCACGGCCATCGGCGACGCACTCGGCGTGGCTGCGGCGCGGCTCCGGCGCAGCACTGCGCGCAGCAAGGCCGTGCTCCTGCTGACCGACGGTGACAACAAGGGCGGCAAGCTGGCGCCGGAGTACGCAGCGCATCTCATCAGCACGGTCGGAGCGCGCCTGTTCACGGTACAAGTCGGCCAGGGTGAGATGGCCCAGGTGCTCGATCAGCGGCGAGATCTCTTCGGTCAGCCGCGCTACGTCAACGTGCCGTTTCCGGTCAACCCGCAGCTGCTCAAGGATCTGGCCGAAAAGACCGGTGGTTCGATGTACGTGGCGACCGACGCGACCGCCTTGCGTGCTGGATTTCACGAGGTGCTCAACAAGCTCGAGAAGACCAAGTTCGAGTCGAGCGTCGCCAGCTACGAAGAACTCTATCGCTTTCTGCTCGCTCCAGCGGTCCTACTGCTGGCGCTGGACGTCCTGCTACGCGCCTTACTGCTCCGGAGGTTCCCGTGAGATTCGCAGCCGGGCTCTGGCTCTTTGGCTCATTGTTCGCGCTCGTCGTGGCGGCGCTCTTCGTGGCGGGCTCCCTGCTACGGGCCAAGCAGCTCCGCTCCTTCGGCGACGAGGCCATCGTCGGCACGCTGCTCACAGCTCAGGCCGGTGGCCGACGCGCGCTGAAGGGCGTGCTTTCGGTGTTGGCGGTGGCACTCGCCTTCGTCGCGGCCGCGCAACCCCAATACGGCCGCGGCACGCGCCTCATCCCCGCCACGAATCTGGATCTGGTGATTGTGCTCGACTACTCGAAGAGCATGTACGCGCGCGACATCTCGCCTTCCCGGAGCCTGCGCGCCAAGAGCGAGGTGGGGCGGCTGATCTCGAGCCTGCCGGGAGCGCGTTTCGCGGCGGTCGCGTTCGCCGGGCAGCCCATCGCCTTTCCGCTCACCAGCGACGGCCCGGCCATCTCGCAGTTTTTCCAGCAGATGTCGCCAAACGACATGCCAGTGGGCGGCACCGCCATCGCTCGAGCCCTGGAAGCCGGGCGGGAACTGCTCGCGCGCGATCCGCTGTCCAAGGCGCACAAGCGCGTGATGCTGCTGGTGACTGACGGTGAGGACCTGGAGGGCGATCCGGTCAGCGTGGCGACAGCCGCTGCCCAGGACGACATCACGATCTTCGTCGTGCAGATTGGCGGTCGCACCGCAGAGCCCATCCCGCAGGTCGGGGAGACGGGCGAAGTCGTAGGGATGCGCACCGACGAAGAAGGCAAGCTCGTCACGACGTCGTTGTCGGCAGAGGGCGAGGCTCAGCTTGGCAGCATCGCCAGCGCGACCCGGGGCGCCGTCGTGCGCAGCGAGGGCGGACAGACCGGCATCAACGAGATTGAACGGCGCCTGAAGCTGCTGATGACCGAGGAGCTGTCCGAGCGCGTGGAGACCATCTACGCGGATGTCTACGCCTACCCGCTTGCGCTGGCTCTGCTTTTGGTATTGCTCGAAACCTTCATTCCGGAGGCGCGCGCTCGGACGCCCCTCGTCATCCCGCCTGCCAAGAAGCGCCGCCCGAAGCGACGCGCGTCGCGGGTCGTCACGGCGATGCTCCTGCTCGCCTCGGCCCTCGCTTGGCTGACGGTGGGCTGCGCCAAGGATCGGAGCGAGCTGTGGATGCGCAACGCGCCCGCGGTCGATCAAGCCATCGCGGCCTACGACGCAGGTGACGCGGGCGTGGCCGTGTCCTTGCTCCAGGGCTACCTGGCGACTGGGAAGTGCGAGGCCGGGCAGATGGGCGCGCCGGAGAGCGTGCGCGAGCGACCCAGCGCGAGCTTTGATCTCGGCCTCGGCCTGTTTCGGCTTGGCGAGCAGTACGGGCGTCGCTTCGGCGAGGAGGAGCCGACAGCAGACGCGGGCAAATCGCCGGAGGCGGAGGCGGCGAGCGAGAAGCGCAGCTCGGAAGTGGAGTGTGCGCTGCGCATCGTGCGCATCATCGCGGCCGACCTCAGCGTGCCGATTGAGCTGCGCGCGCGCGCCTTCTACTTGGCGGGCAATCTGGAGTTTTTGCGCAGCGACTACGAGTCCGCCGTGAAGAGCTACGACGCTTCGCTGGAGCTCAGCCCTGGGCTAAAGCCTGACGCGGGCGACGGGATCGGCCGTGACGCCGCCTACAATCGCGCCATCGCGCTGGGTCGCATCGAAGACAAGAAGAAGGACGCCGGTCCCGACGCGCCGCCCGACGCGCCGCCCGACGCGCCACCCGACGCCGGCGACTCCGGTGAGCCCGACGCAGGGCAACCCGACAGCGGGCCCCAGGACGACGCCGGCAAGAAGGACGACCAGCCGGATGCCGGCGACAAAGACGCCGGCAAAAAGGATGACAAGCCGCAGGAGCAGGACGCCGGCGCCCCGGATGCCGGAAGGCCGCCCGAGTCGTCAAAGCCGCCGTCAGCAAGCCAGGACGAGCGAGTTCTCGACATGCTGGAGAAGGCGCCGAGCGTGCAACAACAGGACGCAAAGAATCGCGCCCTCACGGGTCGTGCGCGGACGGAGGACAAGTGAGCCGGGCGGCCAGCGCCGTCGTAGCGGCCTGGGCGTGCCTGCTGGCGGCGAGCGAGGTCAAGGCCGAGGTCAACCTCAGCACGGAGCTGAGCGCTCGCCGCATCGAGATGGGGGATCGCTTCATGCTGCGCCTGAAGGCGATGGGGGACGGCAGTGAGCCGCTGACGAGCCCGGAGCTCAAGGTGCCAGCGGGCATCGCCGTCAGCGGTCCCAGCATCGGCAGCCAACAGCAGATGAGCCTGGCGAACGGGCGCATGACGCAGTCCATCGGCATTTCGG